>NZ_JBFRUJ010000059.1:3759-113765 GCF_041474575.1 Vibrio sp. 10N.222.51.C5 | reverse complement strand
TTTCAAGATTTCAAGATTTCTAAGCCCTACGTCACTTTTCTAACCTCTGACTTTGCGTCATTCCGAGGAGCCTAAGCGACATCAGGAATCTCTTCTCTTAATCTGACTTCTTAGTCGAACGAGTTACCCGCAGCACTTCTTGTATTTCTTACCACTGCCACAAATACACGGATCATTACGGCCGATTTTAAAGCTCTCAACGGTTTGATTTAAGCGTGGGTCAATTTCTGGTTGTGTAGTTTGTTCCTGCTCTGGGAAGGTACCATCAATGTAGTACCAAAGACCGTCTTCACGTATAAAGCGAGAGCGTTCTTGCATGCAGTATTGCGCGCCTTCTTCATTGAAGTAAGCTTTAAACTCAACAAAGCCTTCGTCTTGGTGCGAGCCTACCGCAGTATCGATGACTTCTAGTCCTGCCCAATCACTGTTGATAGATTCGGCAATACCTTCTCTTTGCGCTTCTGCGTTGCAGCTAGGGTGGTAAGTCGCAACAACATAGTCAACTAAACCCAACACGTGCGCTGAATAACGAGAGCGCATCAACTGTTCAGGCGTTTCAACAGCACTGTGGTGAAGGTGCGCTGATTCACAGCACTGTTGGTAAGTATTTTTGCTACCGCATGGGCATAAAGACATAGTCAGATCCTGTAAAAATGGCCTCTATTAAGAGGCCATAAGTGAATGCGTGGGAGTTTACCAAGAAACGATCGCTCACCAAAGTTTGGTTTCTGTTGAAGTTATTGAAATTATCAAAGTGTTAGCGCGAAGTTTACTATTTCAAGGCTGGAGACAATAGCTCTTGAGCCCAAGTCGTCGCTTCGTCATAAGCTTGACCAAGTTGAGCTTCACTCAGTTTGAGAAGCTGGCGAATACGAGTCGCTTCTTCCCAACGAGCTTGCTCATACGCAACCACCATCGCCAATACAGCACCTAACACGCCTTTACGTTGAATCAAGGCTTGTTTGATCTCGATGTCGATCGGCACTGAATCGAGTACTTGTTTCAATGGTTGGTCAAAGAGTGAGTCCAACAGAGAGAACATACCGGTCAAAAAGGCTTGTCCAGGCTCAACCTTAACATTCATCTTCTCAACCAAGAGTTCACACTGACGTGCGCGTATTACCGCTAAGCCATAAAGTGAGTCCGGCTTATCTTCTTTCGCGGATGCGATAGCCACCAGTGAAACGAACTTACGCAGTTTCTGTTCACCAAGGTAAATAAGCGCTTGGCGGAATGAACGAATCGTTGTTGGTGAACCGCCAGCGGAGTTTACGTAGGTAAGTAGCTTATACGACATGGTCACATCGAGCGTAATCAAACGCTCTACTTCACCAAAGTCGATAGGGTCGTGCGCAATCTCTTTTAACAGCTGAACGGTCGTCAGGAATGCCGGGTTGAGCGCACGCGTTTGGATCATCTCTGGCTTGCTAAAGAAATAACCTTGAAAGTAGGTGAAGCCTGCTTTTTTCGCTTCTTGGTATTCTTCGTACGTTTCTACTTTCTCAGCAAGGAACTTGATATCTAGCCCTTTGAGAGAGTTCATAAACATCGCTGCTTTGGCAATTGGCGTCAAACGGATATCGAACTTGATAATTGAAACGTAGGGTAAGAAGCGCTTCCAAGCTTTACTTGGCACAAAGTCGTCTAGCGCAATGGTATAACCCGCGTCAAAGATGGTTTTGATTGCTTCAAGTAATTCGTCTGTTGGTTCGCAGTCTTCAAGAACCTCAACAACGAGGCTTTCTTTGGGGAACAGAGTAGGGACTAAGTTGATTAGGCTTGCATATGGGAAGTTCACGAACCCAAGCTTATCACCCAACGTATTATAGTGGGTCGATAAGAAGTGATCGGAAAGCAAACGGCTAGTAGCGAGCTCCGGCTCTACTTCAGGGAAAGTGTTCTTAGGACCATCCCTGAATAGCAACTCGTAACCTATGGTTTTCTTGCCTGTGTCGAGTATTGGTTGACGCGCTACGTATGAATATTTCAACTTGGTACTGTGTTCGGTTTATTTCTGGTAGAGAGATAATAGCTAATTCACTAGAAATTACCATACACTTTCTAAGAAAGTCTGACCGACAATAATAATCAAAGTGAAAGTTTAAGCGTGATGTTAAAAGCTATTGCTAAACGCTCGATTCTGTAGTTCAAAACTTTGCGGCGTGAACACCAGCACTGAGCCTTGCGTATACCAATCGCCAAGTACGATACGGGTTTTAGTGCAATTGTTAGCATTAAATGTATGGATGTCTGGGCGGTGAGTATGGCCGTGGATCATCAGATCGACATTGTTTCGTTCCATCACATCTTCGACTTCTTGCTGTGTCACATCCATGATGTCGAGAGACTTGGTCTGCTTGTCATCTTTGATATCTGATTGAACCTTTGAAACAATTTTCTTCTTGATGAAAAATGGAATTCGGTTGAAGACCCATTGTAACCATGGCTGATGCACTTTTTCGCGAAAGGCGAGGTACTTTACATCTTCAGTACATAGGGTATCTCCATGCAATACTACCGCTTTTTGCCCGTAGATATCGATCGTAGAAACTTCGTCGAGAAGTTGTACGCCCGTTTGCTTAGCAAATTTTTTGCCGACTAAGAAGTCGCGGTTCCCTTGAGTAAAGTAACAAGGCACGCCTGTTTTCACTAAGTCGATAAACGCTTGGCGGATAGAAGTCGCGAATTCACTCTTATCATCGTCACCAATCCAGAATTCGAAAAGGTCACCTAATACGTAAAGTGCATCCGCTTCTACGGCTTCTTTCTTCATAAAGGTTAAGAAGCAGTCTGTGATGTCTTCTCGTGACGGAGAAAGGTGCAGATCTGATATAAAATATGTTTTCATAGGTCTAAAAAAAGGGAGCGATTCGCTCCCTATATCCTGATTTTATCGGCTCATCAATACTAACCGAAAGCGATGAATTAAGCTTCGATTGTAGTACCAGTGATGATCACTTCTTCTAGAGGTACATCTTGGTGCATACCCATAGAACCAGTGCTAACACCTTTAATCTTGTTTACGATGTCCATGCCTTCAACAACTTCTGCGAATACACAGTAGCCCCAACCGTCTAGGCTTTCGCTACGGAAGTTTAGGAAAGAGTTGTCGTTAACGTTGATGAAGAACTGAGAGCTCGCTGAATGCGGTTCCATAGTACGAGCCATTGCTAGCGTACCAACTTTGTTCGCTAGACCGTTGTTTGCTTCGTTCTTGATCGTTGCACGAGTTGCCTTTTCTTTAAGGCCAGAAGTCATGCCGCCGCCTTGAATCATGAAACCATCGATAACACGGTGGAATAGTGTGTTGTCGTAGAAACCGTCACGGCAATACTGTAGAAAGTTTGCGCTTGTTTCTGGTGCTTTTTCTTCGTTAAGTTGAACTTTGATATCACCAAAATTTGTGTGAAGGATGATCATGATTGTTACCTTACTGTCTTTTTAATATGAAGTTCGAATTCTAGCGCATGTTGGCAGACTTTCAAATCACCAAATCATTAACTTAACTCGGATGTTTGAGGTAATACCAATCGTAGTAAATAACTGGCCATCCTAGCTTGTTAAAACACTTGATAACGTCGTTAGAAATTTTGAATGTAGAATAACTACTTATCGAAACTTTTTGTCGAAAAGAGCTTCCTTGTTCTCAAGCATTTTTTCTGCGCTATTTATGACCATCTACTTACCGTGATTGGTATAATTCCTGCTTTTAGGGATTACCTATTAAGGTATGACTTGTTATACTGCGAGCTTATTTTGATTAATCCATAAAATAGATAGAGATCATGCTGAAGATATATAACACGCTCACAAGACAGAAAGAGGAATTCAAACCAATTACAGCTGGCAAAGTCGGCATGTATGTCTGTGGGGTAACCATATACGATCTCTGTCATATTGGTCATGGTCGTACGTTCGTTTCTTTCGACGTAGTAACTCGTTACCTTCGTTACCTTGGTTACGATTTGAATTTCGCTCGTAACATCACAGATATCGATGACAAAATCATCAAACGCGCTAACGAAAACGGTGAGTCTTGTGACTCTCTGACTGAGCGTTTAATCGGTGAGATGCACGCTGACTTTGATGCATTGAACATGAAGCGTCCAGATGTTGAGCCTCGTGCGACAGAATACATCACTGAAATCATCGAGCTTGTTGAAAAGCTGATTGAACGTGGTTTCGCATACGTTGCAAGCAACGGCGACGTGATGTTTGAAGTAAAGAAATTCGACGAATACGGTAAGCTTTCAAAGCAAGACCTTGATCAGCTTCAAGCGGGTGCTCGCGTTGATGTTGAATCTGCAAAACGCAGCCCACTAGACTTCGTTCTTTGGAAGATGTCTAAGCCAGGTGAACCTACATGGGAATCGCCATGGGGCCCGGGTCGTCCAGGTTGGCACATCGAATGTTCAGCAATGAACTCGTCTATTCTTGGTAACCACTTCGATATCCACGGTGGTGGTTCAGATCTGCAGTTCCCTCACCACGAAAACGAAATCGCACAGTCTTGCTGCGCGCACGGCACTCAGTATGTAAATACTTGGATGCACAGTGGTATGGTGATGGTAGACAAAGAGAAGATGTCTAAGTCACTAGGTAACTTCTTCACTATCCGTGACGTGCTAGCACATTACGATGCTGAAACAGTACGTTACTTCCTAATGTCTGGTCACTACCGTAGCCAGCTAAACTACAGCGAAGATAACCTAAACCAAGCTCGCGCATCACTAGAGCGTCTATACACGTCACTTCGTGGCCTAGACCTTACAGCCGCTCCTGCCGGTGGCGAAGAGTACGTGACTCGATTCTCTACAGCGATGAACGATGATTTCAACACACCTGAAGCTTATTCAGTACTGTTTGAAATGGCTCGTGAAATCAACCGTATCAAGCCTGAAAGCATTGAAAAAGCAAGCGGACTGGGTGCATTGATGCGTGAACTAGCAGACATCATCGGTATTCTTCACCAAGAGCCAGAAGCCTTCCTACAAGGTGATGCGGCAGGTAACGACGACGAAGTGGCTGAAATCGAAGCGTTGATCAAACTGCGTAACGACTCTCGTGCTTCAAAGGATTGGGCAAATGCCGACCTTGCACGTGATAAGCTAAACGAGTTGGGTATTGTTCTGGAAGATGGCCCAGAAGGCACGACTTGGCGTCGTAAGTAAATCTTATAAAAAGGGCTGATTTTCAGCCCTTTTTTCTAGCACGAATTCTCTATTTTCACCTTTTCTATCTTCAACTTTTAATTAACAGGAATATTTCTGTGGCTCAGATGTATTTTTATTACTCGGCAATGAATGCGGGTAAATCAACAACGCTTCTTCAATCTTCATTCAACTACCAAGAACGTGGCATGACGCCAGTGATCTTTACGGCAGCTTTGGACGATCGCTATGGTATCGGTAAAGTGAGCTCACGAATTGGTCTGCAATCTGAAGCTCAGCTGTTTAAAAATGACACCAACATGTTTGATGCGATCAAAAAGCTCAATGAGGAAGAAAAGCGTCATTGTGTTTTGATCGATGAGTGCCAATTTTTATCGAAGGAGCAGGTGTACCAATTAACAGAAGTGGTTGATAAGCTGCACATCCCTGTACTTTGTTACGGCCTACGTACCGATTTCCTGGGTGAACTGTTTGAAGGTAGCCGTTACTTACTGTCTTGGGCAGATAAACTTGTTGAGCTTAAAACAATTTGTCACTGTGGCCGTAAAGCGAACATGGTAATTCGTACCGACGAGCACGGTGTGGCGATTGCTGAGGGCGACCAAGTGGCTATTGGCGGTAACGACAAATACGTTTCTGTTTGCCGTCTGCACTACAAAGAAGCGTTAGGTAAATAAGCAGCTCTATTTGCTAACGCGAAAGAACGAAAAACGGTGACCAAGTGTCACCGTTTTTGTTTATTGGGCCTGTGTTTTGCTTTCTTCCAAGCCGAGCTTTTGTTTTATTTCCTGCCGAGCTTTTACTTTGTTCAAAGTCTAACTTTTGCTTATTCGAAACCGAGCTTCTTCAATGCTTGATAGGCGTGGTCAACGTCGTCGGGGATCGGCATCTCAATCTGAAAGCCTTTCTCTGGGTAGGATTTGATTCGCTCGTAATCAGCAATTAATGCGCCTAACACCATATCTAACGGCAACTCTTCGTTAAAGTAATCATCCCAAGTTTGCCATCGCGACGTCACGGTAATCTCGGAAGTTTCGTCAGGCCACTGTTTACTGAAGGTTGCGTAGGTACGTTTCTCCATGAAGGGCTTCTGAACTAAGGTTAGCCTCTTCGGCGATAACCCTTTTTCTGTCAGCAACTCATGAGTGAATCGTACATTTTCCCCAGTATTTGTTGCGTGTTTCTCTATGATAATGTCAGAGTCAGGCACGCCACAATCTCGTGCGATAGAAGCGAATGTTTCTGCTTCTGAGCGTTCAAAGCTTCTTTCGGTAAAGCGTCCCACACCGCCAGAAAAAACGATGTAAGGCGCGATCTGTTGGTGATAAAGCTCGGCTGCATATTCAGCTACGCGAGTATCGTTGCTACACAATACAAAGATACAGTCGGAAGGCGTAACCTTGTGACCCATCGACATAAAGTTCCAAAGGGTGTCGACTGAGCGATGCAGTTTTATGTTGGGATTTTTGTTAGCAATAGATTGTTCAGTCATGAAGTGCGTCCAGTGTGGATTCGAATTTAAATGAATAACCTAAGTCGAGAATCTTCTTCGAAGAGATTAACTTGTCTGGGGTATCAACAACAGCGGGCAGAGGCTCACTGCTGTTGGCGCTTTTCAGTGCCGCGGCATAAAACTCCGCCTTACTGACTGTATTTGGTGTGGTCACGTTAACTATTTCATTGTGCAGTTGACTGATAGCGAAATCGACAGCACCAATTGCATCATCAAGGTGCAGCATGTTGGCTGGAGCTTGAGTGCTGACTTGTTTTAACTTGCTTGCGAAGCGTGATGGGTGACGGCTTGGGCCGATTAAGCCACTAAAGCGAAGAATGGTGTAGTCGATACCGGAATCAATCACTGACTGTTCAGCTTGCAGCATGATTCGTGCGTTATCGGAAAATAAAGACGCGTGCTCGTTATCTGAGGTCGAAAGGGGGAGTGATGCATCCAGCTCGTTCAGCACACCCGGCTTAGTTGGGTATACCGTAGTTGAACTAACCATAATGAGCTTTTTAATGTTGGCCTTTTGGCATGCATTGGTGAGTTGCTGCCAGTAGTCGGCATACTCTTGTCCTGCTCCTTTTCTAAAGCCAGGAGGGAAGCTGCCAATCACAATTTCAGTGTTGTTTTCGAGTAACAATGAATAGAGTCGCCCGATAGTCTGTTGTGGATCGGATGAATCAAAGCTAAACACTTCACATGGAATTTGTTCGCTACCAATGGCATCTGCTCCCGCTTGGGTCGTTTTCGTGACCACTACTCGGTTACCATGTTTTTCTAAATGTTCAGATAAAGGTGCACCTACCCATCCTGCACCGACAATAAATATAGAAGCCATGTGTTCCTCACAACTGCAAATGACGAATTTACAATAAGCCTAACAAAGCTTTGCCCAAAAATGAAAAAACTCCACGGCCGAAGCAAGTGGAGTTTTTACTAGAACAATGGAGCTTTAGTTTAGTACGCGAAGAAGCTTGTCTGCGCGCTCTGCCATCTCGATACCTTCATCTGTTAGGTAACCGCCGTCTGGCTGAGTACAAAGGTTTTTTTCGAATAGGCGCTTAACAGCGTCTTGAGTTTCTTGAGCTGCCTCTTGATGGACTTTAATTCCAGTAGCTGCACTACTTACATCAAATTGAAGAAGGAGGTTTAAATCAGCAATATGTTCAGCGTTGTACTTCATAATTGACCTATATATTCATAACGTTCTCTACCTTCACCTTAGTGCGCATTCTCGGCTCAGGCAATAGCAAATAAAGAGAATTGATAAGTGATACCAAATTGATTGATTAATCATCGAGTGATGAGTTTATTTTGGTTATATTGGGTGATTTGCACCCACTTAAATCATCAGTGATGTTTATTGCTAAGTGGTTGTAATATATTGTGACTAGAAATAATTTGCATTGAGCGAATATTGTATAAAAAGGATATGCATAAGTGAGAGCGAACAAAGTAGCATTAACGATCAGTATGCTATTTGCTATCTCAGGTTGTCAAAGTACACCCTCAGAGCAGACAGACGCGAACCAAACCACAAACAACAATAATGAATCGACAATAGAGGTCCGTTCATTTCAGTCTGTCCAAAGCGTTTACTCCGAATGGGAAGTTAAGCTTGAAGACCATGCTCAATTGTCTCTCTATGCACCAGAGAATTACAATGAACTATTAGACGCATGGGATGATGCTGAAAGCATTTATGCGGACTTACTTAAAGACGAAACTCGGATAACCAAGAGTTACTCCATTTTTTCGAGCCTAACTTACGCTGAAGCCTTCGATGAAAAAATCGCTTTGATCAAATCAAACTATGACTCGATCTTAGTGTTAAAGAAGAAGGCTGATCGAGTACTCGCGGATTCGATTGTCCAAATGGATTACCTGAAGTTTCTTGGCGCAGATACCATGTTTACCTCGAGCTACAAACGTTTGTATTCAGAATACAGCGAGTTGTTCGAGTATGTGCTGGTCGATGAGCTTGAAGACGCTCAAGAAGCGCAGGTGGAATTTCTTAACAATGCTCGCTTACTAGAAGTTAAAGTGGCGCATAAGAAATACATCGAACCTTTGAAGAACGAATTAGAGTTCTTGGAAGATGAAGATTTCGATGACGTTGTTCCACTGACGTTTGCTAAAGCGGCATCTCAAATTGCTTTGGCAGAAAGCCAAGTGAAAGCCAGTCCCCGTGAAAAGTCTATCATTGAAGACGCAGTTCACGCTGCGGAGTTCGAATTAAACCACGTGCGCAGTGTCGCTCATGAAGTAAAAGTGCTCGCGAGTGTAAAAGGCGACAAGTTCGAACAATCGGTTTTGAATGCAGAGAATCAGTTGCTGAGCATTTCACAAGTGGTTAATGATGAAGATCACCGTGATGTTGTATTGCGCCTTCAGTCTCAAAAAATTGTAGCGAGTGTTAAAGCGCTGAAAGGCTCAGACATGACGGCGTCATTAAAGTCAGAGATTAAAACTTTGACTGAGCAATTAGCTAAGCTGGAGTCTGAAAACCAGAAGCAAGCGCAGCAACTGTCTGAAGCAACCAAGCACAGTGAGTTGCTCGGTGAGCAGATTACCAAGAGTGATGCTCACATTAAAAGCTTAGAAGAGTTAGTGGATAGTTTGAAAAGCTTAGGTGGCAAAGTGGCCAACGAAAGTGATTCTGATGCGATCTCGCCGAGTATTGAAACAAATCTAGAGAACCCGGCTCTAGAACTATCATCAGAAGAAGTGATTGAACCTTCGGTTTAGCATAACCAATGTCTTTATTTGTGACTGACTTAAAAGCGCCTCTGGGCGCTTTTTTACGTTCTGTTGATCTATGTCAAAATCTGAAAAGAAAAGCTCTCAAAACACGGCTATAGTGTACGTCATTCTTATGGTTTTAACGTAACTTGTTGATATTTATAGATGTGTTGTTTTTATCGTTGGTAGTTTTTCATTCATCAGAGTTTTCTTTTTACTACTAAAGTCGTAAGAAATTTCAATATCATTGAAGGTTTGGTGTTTTCTTAGTTGTTGAAGGAAATTCGAGCTTAAAATAGCTCTTGAATTCAGAAATGAAAGAGAGGATTATCGCGCTCCCGACGACATGTTTCAAAATGTAAATCATCATGAATCTAAACCAATTTGACTCATTATTACCGCCACAAATGGCTGAGCGCGCTGCAGATATTGGCGTAGGTAAAGCAACTAAAGATCCAATCAAATCTTTTCTCCTAGCGATTTCAGCTGGCATCCATATCGGTATTGCGTTTGTGTTCTACACCATCGTAACGACCGGTGCTGGTGATTTGCCTTGGGGTATTACTCGCCTATTAGGTGGCCTTGCATTTAGCCTGGGCTTAATTCTCGTTGTTGTTACCGGTGGTGAGTTATTTACCAGTTCGGTGCTTACTCTTGTTGCTCGTGCAAGTGGTAAAATTACTTGGCGCACGCTCGTCAAGAACTGGGCTACGGTTTATGTAGGTAACTTGATTGGCGCATTGTTGCTGGTGGCATGTATGCTTCTGACTAAACAGTACATGTTTGACCATGGCCAGGTTGGTTTAAATGCAATGGCGATTTCCCAACACAAGATGCACCATGATTTTATCCAAGCTATCGCGCTTGGTATCATGTGTAATGTATTGGTTTGTATCGCGGTATGGATGACGTTTAGTGGACGTACACTTACCGACAAAATCGCGGTAATGATTTTACCTGTTGCGATGTTCGTATCAGCTGGTTTCGAGCACTGTATTGCGAATATGTTCCAAGTCCCTTTAGCTATCGGCATTAAAACATTTGCTTCGGCTGAATTTTGGACAATGACAGGCGCTAACCCAGCGGACTATGTTGATCTGAACATGGCGGACTTTTTGATGAACAACTTGCTGCCCGTTACCATCGGTAACATCATTGGCGGCGGTATCTTTGTTGGTATGTGGTACTGGTTGATCTACCTACGTGACTAACTCAGTTGACGAGATGAGTTAACGCTCTGTGGAAACACTGAACTGACTTATGACATTTACAAGACGGCCTGCATTGCAGGCCGTTTTTTATTTGTGGAAAACCTACTTCTTCATCTCTCTAATGATCATCTGAAAATTCAACAGCGCTGATTACCATGTGTGTATATGTCTTTGAAATCACCCAAAGATCGAAGGCGATGATCTTTCCTTGGGTCGAAATGGACAAAAAAGGATCTATATTGATTTGGTTATCCACAGTTTCTGTGGATAACCTGTCTCAAATTCAGTGAGTAACCAGATCTAAGTGGAGCAGGGAGGTTATTTCGAAGGCTGTATTTGAGCGAGAACTCGCCCTTCTTTGGTTAAAGATGTCTTCAATGAGAGGTGAAGTGCAAGGGCTAGAGAGCAGCTCATCATCACGAAAATTGCCAGCATGATCATCAGTTGATACTTAATCGCGATCATCGGCGAAGCACCACCTAAGATTTGTCCCGTCATCATTCCCGGCAGCGTTACTAGGCCTGTGGTTGCCATAGAGGCCATGATAGGGGACATCGCTTTCTGTATCGCATTACGTACAAAAGGCGCAGCAGCATAAGTAGGAGACGCGCCTAACGCGATTGCGGCTTCATATTCTGATTTCTGTGTTTCAAAGGCACCAAACAGGTTCTGCAATGCCACTATATTACTGCTTAAGCTATTACCCAATAACATCCCTGCGATCGGGATAAGGTACTGCGCGTTAAAAACCGGTGTCGGTTTAATGATGAAAAAGCAGATGAACAAGACAATAGGTACACAAGTTACCGCAAGGCTAACGGCGACAGGAGCCAAAAGTAGGTTTCTTGGCAGTCTAGATTTTTCAACAATCGAGCTTGCACCGACGATAATCATAGTAAATAACCACAGCAAATTGACCCACAAACTATTCAAAGTGAACAAGTATTCTAGGTAAAGTCCCACCAGAAATAGCTGAATAACCATACGAATGATGCTGATAGAAGCCTCTTTGCCAAGGCCGAGTTTTAACTTGTGGTTGATGGTAATGGGTAGCAAGAGAAGTGAGCTGAAGAACAATAACTGCCACCAAGATATATCAATAACGTCTTGCATAATGTTTCCTTTTAAGTAGGTCCCCATCATATCTGAAAGTGCCAAATGATGCATTTCAGCTTCTCAGCCGTTGCTTTAAAAAATACTCAATAATTTAACAATCAAACCACAAAATATTGGTTTTTTGAGGCATTTTTGGCTACTACTTAGTAGGTAAAACGTTAAAATTGGTTACAATACGGTTGCGCAGGTGTTGGAATTTAACATTTGTGAAATATACTTAATTCTTCACATTTGTTAATACTTTTTAATAACTTTGTTTAACTAAAAACAACTTTGGATGAGCTCAAAAAAGTATTGATTAGCAAGGGTTATAACGGGAGATTTGATTGAACCCTACTTTGAGTATGGTCTAAAATTTGTCGTTAGATACTTAAGAACTTTAGCCCCATAGAATGGGTTACTCGAAATTACTAAATACAAAATAGGCAAAATGTATGAGTGATGTTAATAAAATTGAAACTAGCGAAAAACATTCGCTGGAGTGGAAGTCTTTCCTCTTCATCGCGGTGGTTCTCTTCCCAATATTAAGTGTGGCTTTTGTAGGCGGTTACGGCTTCCTAGTTTGGGCACTGCAAGTGTTTGTATTCGGACCTCCAGGTGCTCACGGCGGCATGTAATGCCCTCTAAGTAACAACATTTTTTAAAATCAATATTTAAGAGAGCTAAACATGAAATCATTTTTAGTTAAATTATGGCGCACAATGACTCGCCCAGCAGTACACATCAGTCTTGGTGTACTAACTATGGGTGGCTTTATCGCCGGTGTTATTTTCTGGGGCGGTTTTAACACAGCTCTAGAGCACACAAATACAGAAGAATTCTGTGTAAGCTGTCACACCATGCGTGACAACGTATACGTAGAACTACAAGAAACGGTTCACTGGAAAAACACTTCTGGTGTACGTGCTACTTGTCCTGACTGTCACGTTCCACATGAATGGACAGCAAAAATCGCTCGTAAGATGCAAGCTTCTAAAGAAGTATTCGCTCAAGTATTTGGTGACCTAGATACGCCTGAGAAATTCGAAGCTCGTCGTATCGAACTGGCTAAACACGAATGGGATCGCTTCTCTTCGAACAAATCTCTAGAGTGTAAAAACTGCCACAACTACGATTCAATGGATTTCGAAAACATGCGCCCAACAGCGCGTATCCAGATGAAGAACGCGGCAGAGCGTGATCAAAGCTGTGTTGACTGTCACAAAGGTATTGCTCACAACCTTCCATTAGATATGGCATCAGCGAGCGGTATTGTTGGCGAGCTAGAAAACGTAGCAAGCAGCACATCTTACGCAAATGGTTCAGACGTGATCTCTATTCGTCACCTACCAATGTACACAGATGAAACAGCTGAAGTTGAAGCGGGTCTATTAAGCCCTGCAAGTAAAGTTGCGGTTATCGACGAAAAAGGCGACATGATCAAGATTCAAATCGACGGTTGGCGTAAAGCGAAAGGCTTCGGACGTGTAATCCAAGAAGACTTCGGTATGAACATCTCAACTGCAATCTTGACGAAAGAAGTATCTCAAAGTGACGTTATCACTGTTGGTGAGAAGAAAGAAGATGAGCTTACTGGCCTTCCATGGGAAGAAGTTAACCTAGCACTTTGGATGAAGAAAGAGTCTATGGTTGATAACTTCGATCCAATCTGGAACGCAGCGGGTCAAGCGTACCAATCTAACTGTTCAACGTGTCACTCACAGCCAGATGAAGCTCACTTCAGCGCTAACGGTTGGGTAGGCATGCTAGATGGTATGATTGCATTCGTTAACTTCGATACAGATACAGAAGCACTGGTTCTTAAGTATCTACAGAAGCACTCATCAGATTTTTCTGAAGGCCATCACTAATAAGACGTCAATTGGAGTAACACAATGGCAATTACAAGAAGAAGTTTTCTGAAAGGTGTCGCGACGACAAGTGCGGCATCGGTTATCGGTCCAAGCTTATTGGCGTCGGCTTCAGCATCTGCTGCAGAAACAGACGGCGCGTGGAAAGTCTCTGGTTCTCACTGGGGTGCATTCCGAGCTCGCGTTTACGCGGGTAAAGTACAAGAAATTAAACCTCTAGAAATCGATCAGCACCCAACAGAGATGCTGAAAGGTATTAAAGGTATTATCTACAGCCCATCACGTGTGCGTTACCCAATGGTTCGCCTAGATTGGTTGAAGAAGCATAAGTACAGCGCAGACACGCGTGGTAACAACCGCTTTATTCGTGTGACTTGGGATGAGGCACTAGACCTTGTTTACCGCGAGCTAGAGCGCGTACAGAAAGATTACGGTCCATGGGCGCTTCACACAGGTCAAACTGGTTGGAGACAAACAGGTCAGTTCCATAGCTGTACTAACCACATGCAACGTGCAATGGCACTTCACGGTTACTCTGTGAAGAAAATCGGTGACTACTCAACAGGTGCTGGTCAAACGATCATGCCTTACGTGCTAGGTTCTACTGAAGTTTACGCACAAGGTACATCTTGGGAACTTATCCTAGAAAACAGTGACAACATTGTTCTTTGGGGTAACGATCCAGTTAAAAACCTTCAAGTAGGTTGGACATGTGAGACTCACGAGTCGTTCGCATACCTAGAACAGCTGAAAGAAAAAGTTGCTAAGAAAGAGATCAACGTTGTTTCTGTTGACCCTGTTAAAAACAAAACAGGTCGTTACCTAGAAAACGAGCAAATGTACATCAACCCACAAACTGATGTGGCGTTCATGCTTGGTGTTGCTCACGTTCTTTACAACGAAGGCCTATACGACAAGAAGTTCATCGAAACTTACTGTCTAGGTTTTGAAGATTTCATCAAGTACGTTCAAGGTGAAACGAAAGACAGAGTTGAGAAGACGCCAGAATGGGCTTCTGCTATCTGTGGCGCAAGCGCGGACTCTATTCGTGACTTCGCTAAGATGCTGGTTAACGGTCGTACACAGATTCTTGTGGGTTGGAGTATCCAACGTCAAGAGCACGGTGAACAGCCTTACTGGATGTGTGCAGTTATCGCAGCAATGGTTGGCCAAATTGGTCTTCCGGGCGGTGGTATCTCTTACGGTCACCACTACTCTGGTATCGGTGTATCTTCAACTGGCTTCGCTGCTCCGGGTTCATTCCCGCTGAACATCGACAAAGGTCAATCGCCTAAGCACACTAACACTGATTACAACGGTTACAGCCGCGTAATCCCTGTTGCTCGTTGGGTAGATAGCCTGTTAGAGCCAGGTAAGAAGATCAAAGCAAACGGCGCAACAGTGACACTGCCTGACATCAAGATGATGGTATTCAGTGGTAACAACCCGTGGCACCACCACCAAGATCGCAACAAGATGCGTAAAGCATTCAAGAGCCTACAAACTGTAGTGGCTGTTGATTTCGCTTGGACTGCAACTTGTCGTCACTCTGATATTGTTCTTCCAGCTTGTACTCAGTGGGAACGTAACGATATCGATGGTTACGGCGCGTACTCTGGCCGTGGTTTGATCGCAATGCACAAGCTAGTGGATCCTCTGTTCCAGTCTAAGACTGACTTCGAGATCATGTCTAGCCTAACTAAGCGTTGGGGTCGTTACGACGATTACACGCGTGGTATGGACGAAATGCAGTGGGTTAAATCTCTGTACGACGAATGTCGCGCATCAAACGAAGGTAGCTTCGAAATGCCTGAGTTTGCTGAGTTCTGGGAGAAAGGTTTCCTAGACTTCGGCAAAGGTAAGCCATGGACTCGTCACGCTTCATTCCGTGAAGATCCAGAGATCAACGCACTAGGCACGCCTTCTGGTTTCATCGAAATCACAAGCCGTACTGTTGGCAACATGGGTTACGAGCACTGTCAAGAACACCCAATGTGGTTCGAGAAATCTGAACGTTCACACGGTGGTCCAGGCTCTGACAAGCACCCGTACTGGCTACAATCTTGTCACCCAGACAAGCGTCTTCACTCTCAGATGTGTGAATCTGAAGAGTGGCGTGCGACTTACGCGGTACAAGGCCGTGAGCCAATCTACATCAACCCAGTAGATGCTAAGAAGAAAGGCATCAAAGATGGCGATGTAGTACGTGTGTTTAACGACCGTGGTCAACTACTAGCAGGTGCTGTTCTAATGGATAGCTACGCTCCTGGTGTTGTTCGTATCGAAGAAGGTGCTTGGTACGGTCCGATCAACGAGAAAGTGGGCGCGCTAGATACATACGGCGATCCAAACACACTGACTCAAGATATCGGTACGTCTGAACTTGCTCAAGCAACGTCAGCAAACACATGTTTGGTTGATTTCGAGAAGTTCCAAGGCAAACTGCCTCCAGTAACTTCATTCGGTGGTCCAATCGAAGTTTCTTAAGTCTTGTCTTAAGAACCAAGATTAAAGCTTGAATTAAAGCCCCTGTAAGCACTCTTACAGGGGCTTTTTGTATTTTTGATATCAGTGTTGGTGTTTCTAAATAAGCATTATACAGGGTTAATAGAGGGCGTTTTTGAGACAGGCTGTAACGCGCTGTTTGAGAGAGGTGGTAGAAGCAGTGAAGCAGGAAGGGAATGTAAAAAGAACCTGTGGAAAGACTTAAGCAGGCGGAAACAAAAAGGCCGATACAAAGTACCGACCTTACAGAAGCCTATGGAGTTAACTCTACTCAAGTTAGATCTCAAATATAAACCAGTAGCTATAAGCACAGATTAGTGCGGGCACACTAGAGTATAAGGTCGCGACCAGTGCCGCTTTGGGAGCCATCGCAATCGCAGGGAATAGCGCGTCACCATCATTTGAAATTGCGTTACCTACCTGAGCCGAAAGTGGCAGGGCGCCTGAAAGGTATAAGCTAGTGACCAATAATTGCGGTCCACAGCCCGGTAGCAAACCCATCAACACGCCAGCCAGGGGGAGCATGATGCCCCAGCTTGAGAATAGCGTCGCAAAATCAACATTTGCTATCACAGAGCCAAATTCAAAGAAAAGAAAGGCAACCACCACCCAAGCGGTGACAAAGTTTGTATCTTGAGCGGTCTTTTGCAATGGGTGAGAGCCTATACACTTTTCGTCCTCACTCACGGCTGATTTGTAATCCTCAATTTCACGGGTTAGCCCCCACAGAAACATCGAGCTGATCAGCAAAACTGTCCCCGCCCATTCCATCGACATTTCAGGCAAAGCGAGCAGCTCGTTCACATCGACTTGAAAAGAGCCAAGTAGGGCAACGGCAGCACCCGGAATAATCAGTACAGACCACAGGTAACCTTGCAGGTTTATCGCTTTTTTAGAGACCGATTCTTTGTCTTGAGATTGAGAAGCACAGCTGCTCACCACTTCATTTTTCTGTGCTTTTTTTGGGCGTAAGAAGTCGTCTGCGTGAAACAAGTTAATGATTCGGCCTGACGCAGTACCCACAATCACGCCCATCGCCATCATGGCTAAACCTGTCTTAGGCTCGCTCGCTATGAGCAGGAACGCCGCGTCACCTATGGTTGAGACGAGCACCGCAACTACCGCACCAAATCCGAGTTTTCCCGAGATAAATTGTGTGGTTACCACTATCGCACCGCCACAGCCGGGCAACGCGCCCATGAGAGCCGCGAATACCACTTGGTTTGAACGAGATTGATGGACGAGCTTATTGAAGACGTTATCTTTGTTTATGTACAGACTTAACCAGTGGTAAATAGCCAAGGTTAAAGCAACATAACAAGACACAGCCCAAAACGCGTCTGACAAAGTAGTCACCGTCAGCTCTCGTGTAGCTGGGGCTGCAACCAAAGCTGCAAGTGAGACAGGCAAAAGCAGGCGCTTAAAGGACAGTGAAAACTGAGTTGTTTTCGCAGCACTACTGCTTGGCAAAAAAGAGATTAGTCGATCCATAGGTGTTACTCAAAATTAGTGGCTTAAGATAAATATATACGAATGATAATAATTATCAATTGCATTTGTTGTTTTTTTATCTATTGTTACTATTGGCTAAACCCACGAAACATGACCAATCTAAAAAAATGAGGTAAAGTATGGCTAATAAAGAGAGGCTCTAAAGGTAGAGTCATAATTGTTAGTGTAATAGGAAGAAACATGATTTTAGTTGTTGGTCACAAAAACCCTGATAGTGACAGTATTTGTAGTGCGTTAGTTGCAACTGAGCTTCTTAAGGCTCGTGGCGAGGAAGCGACACCAATTCGCCAAGGCGAGATCAACCGCGAAACTCAACACATTCTAGAAGTCGCTGGTGCTGAAAAGCCAGAGCTTCGTACTTCTGTTGCTGGTGAGAAAATCTGGCTAGTAGACTACTCAGATCTAGCACAAGCACCAGATGATGTTGCTGATGCAGAGATCGTAGGTATTGTTGATCACCACCGTCTAGGCGACGTGATGACAGTAAACCCAATGGAAGCTTGGATCTGGCCTGTTGGTTGTACAAACACTGTACTTTTCAACATGTTCAAGATTGAAGGTCACGCAATCTCTCAACAAATCGCTAAACTAATGATGTCTGCAATTCTTTCAGACACAGTGGGTTTCGCTTCTCCAACATGTACTCAAAAAGACAAAGACGCGGTTGCTGAGCTTGCTGAAATTGCTGGCGTAACTGACGTTGATGCATTCATCAAAGCGCTTCTAATCGCAAAAACAAACATCGAAGGCCTATCTGCTGCACAGCTAGTAGAAAAAGACCTTAAAGGCTACCCATTCAACGGTCGTGATGTTGTTGTTGGTCAAGTTGAACTTGCGACTCTTGAGCAAGTAGACGGCATGATCGAAGCGCTAGAAGCTGATCTTGAAGAGCGTTGTGAGAAAGACGGTCTAGCGTTCGCTGCGGTAATGCTAACAGATATCACTACTGCTCAAACTCGTCTTCTATACAAAGGTGAGTGGGCTGAGAAATTGGTTAAGCACGAGAAAGGCGGCGTATTAATGATGGAAAATACACTAAGCCGTAAGAAGCAAGGCTGGCCTTGGCTACAAGGTGAGCTTGTTTAATCAAGTCGCTTAATATTAAACGCCTGCTTATTTAGCAGGCGTTTTTCTTTGAAGTAGACTTTCTTCTTCATCGATAATGTTTGAAGTTAACAACACTCGGCATAAAATAGCTTTAAGAGCAAAGTTACTGACTAAAGTAGGAAATTAAGATGACTACACAGCTAGACGATAAAAAAATCGCTGAAATCAACAAGTATACGGGCGAGCAACGCCTGAAATACTGTGTGAAAGAAATCGTAGCAAACCGTGAAGTATGGATCTTAACCGATGAACACGGTTGTGTAATGCTGAACACAGAAGATGAAGATTGTGTTCCAGTATGGCCAAACCAAGAGTTCGCAGAATCATGGGCAACGGGTGATTGGTCTGAGTGTAAAGCTGAGTCTATTTCGTTGAACAAATGGCACAGTCGCTGGACGAACGGTCTAGAAGACGACGAACTTGCTGTTGTAGTCTTCCCGAACGAGCAAGAAGAAGGCGTTATCTTGTTCCCGGATGAGTTCGACTTCGAATTGAAAAAGCAGGCAGCTAAGCGCTAGTTCTTTCGTAATACAGTAACATCGTAAGTCAGCGTTGCCTTTCTTAGGCAGCGCTATCATTCAATTATCCCATCTAAGTTACTTCCAACGTATATTCGTCAATACCCAATCAACTGATACAAAGGCGCTTGCTGTGCGGCTTTAGAAGCTTGCTGAAGCACACCTGTTTTGCTGTATCTCTTGAGTATCTTTCGAACGATAGGTTTTACTTCAGATTTTGTCATTCCAGCTTTCAATTCTGGTTCATACAGCAATTGCAGTAGCACTACGTCTAACGGCGATAATAAGTCTTCTGGCGTGTGGTCGTTGAAAATAGAAGGGTAGGCTTTATCTGAATCATTCGGCAGGCCTAGAACTTGTGTGATCTCTTCCACGATACAGGCGACCAGCTTACCTCGCGATCTTGCCTGATCAACCGGGATTACAATCCCAGCGTATACAATCTCGCCTTTAGAATTGGTTCTATAGCCCGCCGTGCAGATGGCGCTATTTAAATGTTGAGTTGATTTGAGCTTGAGCACCGATTTCGCCTCAGATACCCACTGGCTCTGCCTTGTGTATATCCATTTAACGTTCGCTTCGGACTCTTTACTGACGATTGTTATTGGATGTTGGGTGACTTCAGATAAGTGTTTGATATGAAGCTCTGTGATCTCTTGATGCAGTTCCTCATCGCCCACTCGATGATCGATCCAAATCTTGATCGGTTGTTTCCACTTGGCGAGCGGTTTGTTGCCTTGGGAGTATTCGTGTTGAAGCGCGACGTTATAAAAGGCAGTTTCGACGAAGCTTCTATCTAGCCATGTGAGCGGTGTGCTTGTCGCGTTAAAGGACAACAGCACCAACAAGAGGGGAAGCATTGAAGCTGTTCGATACATACTTTTCCCCTCTGCTAAATGTAGCGTGATTCCAGGTTAGTGGTTCGGCGCTTTGGAGAAATGGCTCTCAACCAATCTTTGGGTGATTTGGTGAGTTGGATTGGTTAGCACTTGATCTGTTTCCCCACTCTCAACCACATTGCCTTCATGCATGACAATAATCTTGTCGGTAATGTGCTTAACAATACCGAGGTGTTGAGATACATAAACGAACGATACGCCCATCTCTTCTTGTAACTCTAAGAACAGATTGATGATTTGCGAGCGCATTGCCATGTCCAAACCATTTAAAGCTTCATCAGCAACAATGATGGATGGCTGAAGTATTAAGGCACGAGCCAAACAAACCCTTTGTTTCTGGCCTGCAGCAAGCATCTGAGGGTAGAAATACGCATGTTCCGGTAGAAGGCCTACGCGCAGTAGTGTGTCTTTCACACGACGCATACGAGCTTCTGGAGGCATGTTGGTGTTTCGCTTTAATGGACCTTCAAGAATTCGACCGATCTGAATGCGCGGGTTAAGTGACGTATTCGGATCTTGGAAGATCATTCGAATCAGCTTACAACGAGTCGAGTAGTCTTTGTGCTCTAGCTTTTCGCCATTCACGCGGATCTCGCCTGCGGTTGGCTCCACCATGCCTGCGAGCATTCTGGCTAATGTTGATTTGCCAGAACCATTCTGGCCGATAAAACCAATTGTCTGGCCTGCTTCAAGAGAAAAGCTAACTGGCTTCACCGCCTGATGAATCTTTTTACGGAAAAGACCAGAGCGAGTCGTAAAGTCTTTAGACAAATCACTGACTTCTAATAATGCACTCATGATTTCTTTTTCTTCTCCATATTCAGAGGGAAGTGACAGTTGAACTTATGGTTCTTGATACGTTTCGTATGTGGGATCTCGACACACTGCCTTTGTGCGTATGGGCAGCGAGGCCCTAATCGACAACCAATAGGAAGATGTTGCAGCGGTGGAATTGACCCCGGCAAAGACTGGAGCTTCTCCTTGTGGGGAATCCAGTCGTTAAAGTCTGGCATCGCTTTTAACAAAGCAACGGTGTACGGGTGCTTTGGTGCATCCAACAGCTTCGGTGTATCAGCGGATTCTACCGATTGACCACAGTACATCACGGTAATGCGAGTCGCCCATTGGGTAATGGTGGTTAAGTCATGGCCGATCAACACGATGGTGGTGTTATTGATCTGGTTCATACGACTCAAAAGACGCAATATTTGAGACTGTGTAATTGGGTCTAAATCGTTGGTTGGCTCGTCAGCAATCAAGACTTTTGGCTTGGCAGCGATCGCCATTGCGATCATGACTTTTTGACACTCACCATCTGTCAGCTCATAAGAGTAACTGTCCATTAGGCGAGAGTGGTCTTTGATGCCGACTTTGTGTAGTAATGCGATCGCTTGCTTCTTACGCCACTTAAATCGTTGCCACCAACGACCTTCAAACGAATGGGAAGGGATCGCTTCAACGAGCTGGTTACCTACTTTTTCAGAAGGGTCAAGACACGTTGATGGCTCTTGGAAGATCATTGCGATATCGCGGGCGATCACTCGGCGTCTTTCTTTCGGCGTCAGTTGCAGTAGGTCGATATTACCTAAGCGCATTCGGTCTGCAGAAACCTTCCAGTTTTCTTTACATACTCCGACGATCGCTTTTGCAACCAAACTCTTACCTGAGCCTGATTCACCTACTAAGCCACGAATTTCCCCTTCATTGAGGGTAATACTCATTCGATCTACGGCTTTAACCATCCCTTGAGGGGTCTCAATCTCGATGGTTAGATGTCGAATATCAAGTAACGGCATTATTCGATTCCTGCATTTAGCGCTTGGCGAACACCTTCACCGACGAGGTTAATCACGATAACTGTAAACATAATAGCTAAGCCGGGTAGGGTAACTGTCCATGGCGCAAGGTAAATCAACTCGACCGAATCACCCAAGATGGAGCCCCATTCGGTACTCGGTGCTTGAGCGCCAAGCCCTAGGAAACCTAAAGCCGTGATATCAAGAATTGCGACTGACAGTGCCAGCGTAACTTCAAGAGCGATCACGGTAAGGATGTTCGGAAGGATTGAGTTCCATAGCAGGTAAAAATCGTTCGCACCATCAAGGCGAGAAGCCAGAATATAGTCTTTTTCTACTTCAGCATGCACGGCAATGTACACCGAGCGTATAAAGCGCGGGATCAGTGCCAAGCACAAGGCGAGCAAGATATTAAACTCCCCAAAGCCAAGGAATGCCACGAAGATAATCGCCAGCAGAAGAGATGGAATCGACATAACAGTATCAAGCAGGTGGTTTAGCGTGCTTGATAGTAAACCGCGCGTCATACCAGCAAGTACGCCAATCAGACAACCAATGACGGCTGCGATAAAGGTAATCACCACCGCGGCGCCGAAGGTTAACTGAGAGCCAATTATTAGGCGAGAGAGAATATCTCTGCCTAAGTCATCCGTACCCAAAAAGTATTCTACCGTTCCCGCAGGATCCCAAGAGGGCGGCGTTAATAGGTGACCGGTTTGTTCTTGTGCATCATGCGGGGCTAGCCACGGTGAAGTGACGGTGACCAGAATGATAAGCACCAAACACCACAAGCCAAACATAGCTAGATTATTGCTGCGGAAGCTGCGCCAGAAACGTTCGAACTGGGTTGGAATCTGTTCTTCTTGGTAGACGTTATTTGTTAGCATACCATTCCTTCCTTACCAGTGGATTGATCATCGCGCCCAGTAGATCGGACAGAATATTAGCGGTCAAAACTAAGGTAGCCACCACAATTACACCAGCTTGAATTGAAACGTAATCTTGATTCGATAAGGCATCCAATAACCAGCGGCCAATGCCCGGCCAGTTAAAGATAGACTCGGTAACAATAGCAAGCGTTAACATACTCGATAGCTGAACACCGACCTTAGGAATAATCGGAGGTATCGCGTTTCTTAGCACGTGCTGCGTGATGATCTCTCTAGTGGAAAGACCTTTAATTCGCGCAGCGCGGATGTAGTTTTGCGTCATTACTTCAGCCACTGACGCTCTCATCAATCGGATGACCTGAGTCGTTGGCGCCAGTGCTAAAACAAGACAAGGCAACGCCATGTGCTCGATAACACTTTGTAGTGCGTGCGCACGGTAGCGACCCTCGGCAAAAAAGGCGTCAATCATCGCGAATCCAGTCACGTGTTCAATCTCGTAAAGTAGGTCGTATCGGCCACCAACTGGGAACATTTCAAAGTGCAGTGAAAACACCATGATCATCAGCAACGCGACCCAAAATATAGGCGCAGAGTAACCGGCCATTGAGGTGAACGATATGGTGGTATCAACAAATTTACCTTGTCTCATACCAGCAATGGTGCCGAAAGGGATACCGATGATGAGTGCCAACACAAAGGCAAAGAAGCACAGCTCTAGCGTTGCAGGGAACACCAGGACCAACTCATCGATGATAGGCACACCGTGTTTGCTTAGGCCAAAGTTTAGCGTCGATAATTCAGTGATATAGCTAATCCAACCGGGCCAAAAATCTTGAATTGCCCAAGGTGAGGTTTGGTCTAATCGAAGCAGGGAAAAACCTACCAAGGTCAGAATTCCTAGCGTAATAACGAATAAGTTTACACGTCTTAATGTATACCAAAACATTACTGCACCTCTCTTCTGACTTGATCAAAAGGTTGGGCATTGAAAGGACTTGCTTTAAAGCCTGTTAGCGAACGATCGTGCACGCGAAATTGCACGCCATGAGCTAAAGGAATCACAGGAACTTCTTCATTGAGAATGTTTTGGGCTTGTCGGTACAAGTTCACACGGTGCCTTTGTTGATTGATCTCTAATGCTAAGTCGAGAAGGAAATCAAAGTCTGAATTACACCACATAGAGACGTTTAATCCTGCGCGCTCTGAGCTACATGAAAGAAGCGGACGTAAGAAATTGTCTGGGTCGCCCGTATTGCCGATCCAACCTGTGAGCAACAAGTCTGTTGAGGAAATTGATGACAGCTGCGTACGATCAAATCGGTCGTCGGTATAGAGTTTCAATTCAATACCAATATCAGCTAAATTTGCTTGGATTAATTCTGCCGTTTTCCTTGGGCTTGGGTTGTATGCGCGTGGCTCTAGTGGTACCCACATTGAAAGCTCTAACCCAGGTTCAACGCCAGCTTCTTTGAGAAGCGCAACTGCGTAGTTGCGGTCATAGCGAACTTGAACGCTGTCTTTTTGGTAAGCCCAAGAGGTCGGTGGCAAGAGAGTGTAGGCTTTCGTGCCCGTACCGTAATACACAGAATCAAGAATGTTCTGACGATTGATGGCTAAGTTGAGCGCTTTACGAACTCGAGAGTCACGCAGTGCAGGGTGCTCAGTATTCAGCGCGATGAAAGAGACATTAACCGCCGGAGTAGCAGAAATCTTCAACTCTTCATGAGCCTGAATAATAGGGATTTGGCTAGAAATTGGTGAGTTGAGCACGTCACACTCACTACGCAGAAGCTTGGCAAGTGTGCCTGTTCCACGTTGCGAAGTATCGAACACAACTTGGTCCATTTGTACTTCACCTTTCCAGTAGTGCTTGTTCTTTTTCAAGCGCACTAGGTCGTTGATTTGGTATTCATCCAAGTAGAAAGGGCCAGTGCCGACTGGATTGGAATCGATTCGATTTTTCTCATCCGCTGCAATGAGCTGATTGGCATACTCCTTAGAGTGAATGACTGCATAGCTGGTGGCGATATTGTTGAGAAACGAATTGTCTGGGCGACTTAATTGGAATTTCACCGTTAGGTCATCAACTGCGGTGATATCGACAATCAGGTTTTTGAAGTCGATTCCGGCAAACCATGGGTATAGGCCGCCACCCACATAATGAAATGGGTTTGAACTATCAATGACACGTTCAAAGCTAAACACCACATCTTGTGCATTCATGCTACGAGTTGGGGTGAACCAGTCTGTGGTTTGGAACGCAACATTTGGGCGCAGTTTGAACGTGTATTCTGTACCTGATTTATCAACAGACCAACTTGTCGCCAAGTTCTGTTTTGGTCGGTACGTCATCGGATCAAGAGTGAGCAGTGTATCGAAGATTTGAGGGCTCAGCGATTCTGCGGTAATGCCACTATCAACTAGCTGTGGATTGAAGGTACTAGGATTACCTTGGCCGCAATAAATGAAGCCTTTTTCACGGATTTGCTCGTGATTCACACTCTCACCACATCCAGCGAGAAAGCTCAACGTGCAGATGCTCAGTGATAGTCTTATTAGTGCTTTCATAAAAAGAAATACTTTTCGAAACGAGGCGTTAGAGGAGCCTCAAGATCCGGACAATTTAACATTTTATTTATTCGGCTCCAAATAATAATCAAGCGTGGACAGCTATTTATCGTTAGCTTGTCCGACAATCGCGTACTTCCTCACCATTCCACGTAATTGGTTGTAGGTTAACCCAAGTAATTCTGCGGCTTGTTTCTGGTTATATTTGCTCTGTTTGAGGGCTTGGTTGAGTAGCTTGATGTCTTGTTGTTCTTGCCATGCTTTGTAATCAAGCGGCAAAGAAAACAAGCTCTCTGATGAAGTATGGCTGTTAGACGGCTCATTGCCAGTTTCCGGAGAGGAATCTTGCTCTGTTTTCCATGCGGGTTTAAATGGGTTAAACACCAAATATTCAATAGGATATGGATCTTTTCCGTGCTGATAGATAGCTCGCTCAATGACGTTTTTGAGTTCTCGTACATTCCCTGGCCAAGAATAATCCAAAAGCGATTCAACGGCAGAGGGGGCAAAGCCAACAAACAACTCCAATTCCAATTCACGACACATCTTAATGGCGTAATATTCTGCCAGTAGCATGATGTCTTCTTTTCGCTCACGCAAAGGAGGGATAGTAATGACGTCAAACGCCAGTCTATCTAATAGGTCTGCTCGGAATTCGCCCTTTAATGCCATGTCTGGTAAGTCGGCATTGGTTGCACACACCAGTCTGACATTGGCACTTAGCGCCTTTTGCCCACCGACACGTTCATATTGCCCGTATTCAATAACGCGCAGTAGTTTCTCTTGAACCGCAAGGGGAGTGGTCGCCAGCTCATCCAGAAACAGCGTTCCGCCTTCTGCTCTTTCAAAACGACCTTGATGACGCCCTTTCGAACCCGTAAAGGATCCCGATTCATGACCAAACAGTTCTGAATCAATCAAACCTTCACTTAAGGTTGAGCAGTTCAATGAGATCAAAGGTTGATCCCAACGTCTTGAAAGGTAATGCAGTCTTTGTGCGATCAACTCTTTACCTGTGCCACGTTCGCCAATGATCAGAATGGGTCTTTCTATTGGTGCGAGTTGGGAAACTTTATCTAACACAGAGAGAAAGCTAGGTGATTCACCAATGAGGTTCTGCTGCATAGCGGGTCCTTGTATGAATTAATCGCTGGAGAGGTCATGTAAGAGCCATAGTGGTGAAAAATACCAATACTTGGCTAAATTCATCATAGCATGGTTCGAGTTAATCACCATTTTATTGTAAGTAACTGATAATAAATGGCTTAAAAGTTGGCACGCTACTTGGATTATTTATGGTAGGTTTAACAACAAACGTAAATTTTTGAGCAAGTGGATTGATAAAGTCGCACAACGATTTGAAACGCATTTGCCATCATTGTATTTAAGGAGTTCCTCATGGGTATTTTTTCTCGCTTTGCAGACATTGTAAATTCAAACATCAGTGCACTATTAGATAAGGCTGAAGATCCAGAAAAGATGATTCGTCTTATTATCCAAGAAATGGAAGACACCTTAGTTGAAGTTCGTACCAACTCAGCAAAAGCAATTGCTGACAAGAAAGAGCTAGCGCGTAAAGTAGAAGCTATCGAAACACAGATTCTAGATTGGCAAAATAAAGCGACACTTGCCCTGACCAAACAACGCGAAGATTTGGCGAGAGCGGCGCTAATCGAAAAGCAAAAACTGGAAGACATCATCAAGAGCCTTCACACCGAACAAACCTTGGTTCATGAAACCATCGAAAAATTGACGAGTGAAATTGGTAAACTTGAAACAAAGATCGCAGAAACTCGTGCAAAGCAACAAGCATTAATGATTCGTAACAATGCGGCAAGCAACCGTCGTGATGTTCAAAAACACCTGCACTCAAGCAAAACCAACGAAGCAATGGCGAAGTTTGAGCAATTCTCGCGTAAAGTGGATGAATTAGAAGCTGAAGCGGACGTTTACGCTAAGACTGGCAACGCAAAATCTTTAGACCAAGAGTTTGCCGAGCTACAAGCTCAAGATGAAATCGAAAAAGAGCTAGCGAAACTGAAGCAACAAGTTGAAAACCGCGATAAATAATCTAGGAGTTGTCTATGTCAACATTTCTAATTGCAGGTCCACTGATTGTCTTTTTAATCTTCGTGGCACCGCTATGGTTATTCTTACATTACCGCAGCAAGAAGAAATCCAGCAATGGTCTTTCTGAAACGGATCTTCAACGTCTGCATAAGCTTTCTGCGCAAGCCGAATCCATGCAAGACCGAGTGAAAACGCTAGAAAAAATACTGGATGCGGAGTCGCCTAACTGGAGACGAAACTATGAGTAGAGAACTGTATCGCGACACGATTAACGGCAAATTGTCTGGTGTGTGTGCAGGGTTAGCGAACTATTTTGGCCTTGAAGTGTGGTTGGTTCGCATCTTAGTTATCTCAGCAGCACTGCTTGGTGGTAGTTTTCTGGTGTTATTAGCGTATTTAGCTTTGACATTTATGCTTGAAAAACAACCACCTCAGTATGTCGACCAAATGAAGGCGAAACAAGAGCATACGCTGAAGCAAAAGCCTTGGGAAAAAGGGCAAACTGCAGAGTCGCTATTGAACACTTTAGAGGGTGATTTCCAGAAGTTAGAGACCAGTGTCCGCAACATGGAAGCTTATGTCACCTCAGACACGTTTAAAGTGAATCGTGAATTTAAGAACATGTAGTGGTAAAACCTAAAAAGGATTAGATAACGGTTTAGGAAAATTTATTCCAAGCCGTTATTTTTTTTAATAATTTTCTCTAAATAAATCTTACGCTGACTGGTAAGTTACATGTGATTAATCTATGTTATAAAAATATTTATAGATATGGATGATCACCAATGTATAGAGCCTCCCTTGTCCTATTGACTGCCTTAGCTGGGTTGTCTGGGTGTGGTAAGGAGCTTCCTCCCGTGCCTGAACCTGAGTCCAGACCCGCCAAACTCTTCACTGTCTCCGTCGGTAATAATGCCTTTGAGCGTAATTTCCCTGCTACCACAGAAGCTGGTGACAGAGCGGTACTCGCATTCCGTGTTCCTGGGTTATTGCAGAGCATCGATGTGACCGCTGGGCAGCACGTGTCTAAAGGCGACGAGCTTGCTAAGTTAAATCCCGATGAATATCAACTACTCGAGAAGCAAGCAAAAGCGAATTTTCAGCTAGCCGATGTTCAATATCAACGTGCGATCAAACTTCGTAAAGATCGTGTGGTATCAGAGCAAGATTTCGACCAAGCGAAAGCGAACCACAATTCAGCTCGCGCGGTGCTTAATCAAGCTAACGCGAATCTTCGCTACACCACTTTGGTTGCGCCGTATGACGGAACCATTTCCATCATTCCTGCTGAAAACCATGAATACATTGCGGCTAAACAAGGCGTGATGAATATTCAAACCAATCAAATTCTTAAAGTCGTCTTCTTATTACCCGACCAACTTATTACGCGCTTTTCATCAGGGTTCGAGATGGATGCAACCATGGTTTTTGATGCGTTTCCTGAAAACTCTTACGTTTTAACCTTCCAAGAAGTGGATACCGAAGCTGACCCGAAAACAGGTTCGTACAAAGTCACCATGGTAATGGAAAGACCAACCGATGTGGGTATTTTGCCCGGTATGTCTGGCTCGGTAAATCTCGTTTCATCGTTAGCGGCGGCCACCAAAATACCAACGTCAGCAATGATGACCGATGGGGATGATGTCTCTGTATGGCGTGTGAATAGCGACGGCATTGTTGAAAATGTTGCCATTGTCATCGATGAAAAACGCCATATCGTCTCTGGATTGAACGATGGCGATCGCATTGTGACTTCTGGCGTCAATGGTCTTGAGTCGGGCATTAAAGTTCGAGAGTGGATCAAGGAAAGGGGGCTATAACATGAAAACACTTAAAGTGGCTGCTGGCCTGTCGTGTTTAGCCTTACTGACGGCTTGTGAAGATAAGCAAGCTGTAGAAGTGAATAACACGCCCTTGGTTAAAGCTATCGAGATTTCAGTCATCGATTTTAGCGACAAACTCTATTTCCCTGCGGTAGCAAACGCTGCTGAGAAGGCTCACCTCAGTTTCCGAGTTGCGGGTGAAATCTTCAAGCTAGATGTGAAGGAAGGTGAACGAGTTGCCAAAGGGGACATCATTGCCGAGCTTGACCCAACCGATTATCAATTGGATGTGGACAATGCTCAAGCTCGTTACACGGTAATCAATAGTCAATACCGACGTTCGAGTCCGCTAGTGAAGAAAGGCTTATTGGCTAAGTCGCAATTCGATGAAATTGCCGCTCAACGCCAGATTGCTTATGCCGAGTTGGAACTGGCGAAACTGCGCTTATCGTTCACTATGCTTCGTGCGCCTGTTGATGGGATTATTTCTCGAGTCAGTGTCGACCAATATGAAAATATTCAGGTAGGCCAACAGATTGTGAACATTCACAGTGTTGAGGATGTCGAAGTTGTGATTCAGCTCCCTGACCAAATTTATGTGAATCAACCCAATGAAACGCTCCTCTCGAACGTGGAAGCTGTGGTGAGAGTGCCAAGCGGTAATGAATACACCGCAGGTATTAAAGAGTTCACCACTGAACCCGATCCAAGTACGGGTACCTTCACGGTTACATTAGCTTTGCCGATGCCAGAAGACGATTTGATTCTTGATGGTATGGCCGTTGATGTGACTTCAAACGGGCGGGATATCGGTTTGGAGCTAAAAGCTGGTGTACTTATTCCGATCGAAGCGGTATTCAATGCAGACGGTGATGAACTGGATCGTAAAAACTCTTATGTGTGGGTTCTTAACGACGACAAGACAGTCTCGAAACAACAAGTCGTGTTAGGAAAAGCAAACCAGGAAACATTGCAGGTAGTGAAAGGATTGGAAATGGGGCAGCATGTCGTTGTTGCAGGCGTATCGCGATTGCGAGATGGGATGACAGTGGAAGTATTGTCTCAGGAGACGAACAATGAGTGAAGTAAATAACAAGCCCCAAAATGACGATCAACAGGGTGATGATCAGATCACAGGTGTTGCTTCTTACTTTATACGTAACAAAGTCATTAGCTGGATGCTATCTCTGATCTTTCTTATTGGTGGTGTTTCAGCATTCTTCGGTTTGGGCCGTTTAGAAGATCCTGCCTTTACCATCAAAGATGCAATGGTCGTGACTTCATACCCGGGGGCAACGCCTCAGCAGGTGGAAGAAGAAGTTACCTACCCACTAGAGAAAGCGATTCAACAGCTTACCTATGTCGACGAAGTGAACTCTATTTCAAGCCGTGGCCTGTCTCAGGTAACGGTAACGATGAAGAATAACTATGGTCCGGACGATCTTCCGCAAATTTGGGATGAACTTCGCCGAAAAGTGAATGATCTTAAGGTTGAACTGCCACCTGGGGTCAATGATCCTCAAGTCATTGATGACTTCGGTGACGTTTACGGGATCTTGCTTGCGGTGACGGGTGATGGTTATAGCTACAAAGAGCTGCTGGATTACATTGATTATCTAAGGCGAGAGCTGGAGTTGGTTGATGGGGTCAGTAAGGTTTCTGTTTCTGGTCAACAACAAGAGCAAGTATTCATTGAGATATCGATGAAGCGGATAAGCTCCTTAGGTCTGTCTCCAAGCACGGTATTTAATCTTTTATCGACTCAAAATATTGTATCAAGTGCAGGAGCGGTAAGGATTGGTGATGAATATATTCGAATCCATCCAACAGGTGAGTTCCAAAACGTTGAACAGCTTGGAGATTTGATTCTTACGGAAGGTGGCGCTCAAGGGCTTATCTATCTAAAAGATGTGGCGAATGTAACTCGTGGTTACGTTGAGGTACCGAGTAACATCATTGGTTATAACGGCGAACTCGCGCTTAACCTGGGTGTCTCTTTTGCGCAAGGCGTGAACGTGGTAGCGGTTGGTGAAGCGTTTGATCGAAGATTGGCCGAGCTAAAGTATCAACAACCCGTCGGCATCGACATCTCCGAGGTTTATAACCAACCTAAAGAGGTGAACAAGTCGGTAAGCGGATTTGTAGTGAGTTTAGGGCAGGCGGTTGCGATCGTAATTGTGGTGTTACTGTTCTTCATGGGAGTACGATCGGGTCTGTTGATTGGTTTGATACTGCTATTGACCGTATTCGGCACCTTTATTTTCATGCAGTACTTCAAAATCGACCTTCAACGTATTTCACTGGGCGCGTTGGTTATTGCCTTGGGGATGCTGGTGGATAATGCCATTGTGGTGGTGGAGGGGATATTGATCGGCACGCAGAAGGGGCGAACCCGGATGCAGGCCGCCACTGATATCGTGACCCAAACCAAATGGCCACTGCTTGGCGCAACGGTGATTGCGGTCACCGCGTTTGCTCCAATTGGTTTGTCTGAAGATTCAACGGGCGAATACTGTGGCACTTTGTTCACGGTGCTATTGATTTCATTGATGCTGAGTTGGTTTACTGCCATCTCGATCACGCCGTTTTTTGCCGATATCTTCTTCAGAGGACAGAAGGTTGATCCCGATAACGAAGGCAAAGATCCATACAACGGGATGGTTTTTGTTATCTATAAAAACTTCCTTGAGTTCTGTATGAAACGCGCGTGGCTAACCATGATCGTTCTGGTGATTGGTTTAGGTGCGAGTGTGTACGGTTTTGGCTTTGTGAAACAAGCATTCTTCCCATCTTCAACTACTCCGATGTTCCAAGTGGATGTTTGGATGCCAGAAGGTACGGATATTCGAGCAACTAATACCAAGTTGAGAGTGCTTGAGAGTTGGTTGTCGGAACAAAGTGAAGTTGAACATATCACGACCACGGCCGGTAAAGGTCTGCAGCGTTTCATGTTGACCTACTCACCCGAGAAGAGTTATAGCGCGTATGGCGAAATCACGGTTCGTGTGACAGATTATCAGGTACTTGAAGGGCTGATGCGTCGCTTCCGTGAACACGTTGACAGTCAGTTCCCTGAAATTGATTACAAACTTAAGCAAATTGAATTAGGCCCTAGTGGCGGTGCGAAAATTGAGGCTCGAATCGTCGGTTCAGACCCAACCGTGCTACGTTCAATCGCAGCTCAAGTTATGGACATCATGCGTGCCGATGACGGAGCGTTTAACGTTCGTCATGATTGGCGTGAAAGAACTAAGGTCTTAGAGCCTCAGTTCAATGAAAGCCAAGCGCGTCGTTATGGTATTACCAAGTCTGACGTTGATGATTTCCTAGCGATGTCTTTCTCTGGTAAGTCGATTGGTGTGTATCGTGATGGTACTACGCTGATGCCTATTGTGGCTCGTTTACCTGAAGATGAGCGAGTTGATATTCGCAACATCGAAGGTATGAAGATTTGGAGCCCGGCATTAAGCGAATATATTCCGTTGCAGCAAGTGACGCTTGGCTACGAATTGGAATGGGAAGATCCACTTATCATCCGTAAGAATCGTAAGCGCATGCTGACGGTAATGGCCGACAACGACCTATTGGGTGAAGAAACGGCTTCGACGTTACAGAAACGCTTACAGCCACAAATTGAAGCGATTGAGATGCCTCCGGGTTATTCGTTGGAGTGGGGTGGTGAATATGAGTCATCTGCTGATGCACAAGCGTCACTGTTTACCACTATGCCGATGGGTTACCTGTTCATGTTCTTGATTACCGTGTTCTTGTTCAACTCAGTCAAAGAGCCGCTGATTGTTTGGCTAACGGTTCCATTAGCGCTAATCGGGGTAACGACGGGCTTATTAGCCTTGAATACACCATTTGGCTTTATGGCATTGCTAGGCTTCTTGAGTTTATCCGGGATGCTACTTAAGAACGGTATCGTATTACTTGATCAAATTGAGATTGAAATGAAATCAGGTAAAGACCCTTATGTTGCGGTAGTTGATGCTGCATTGAGTCGTGTTCGCCCAGTATGCATGGCAGCGATTACAACGATTCTAGGTATGATCCCGTTACTGCCTGACATCTTCTTCAAGCCAATGGCAGTAACCATTATGTTTGGTTTAGGCTTTGCGACTGTACTCACGCTAATCGTAGTACCTGTGCTGTATCGTTTATTCCATAAAATTGAAGTGGCTTAACGTCAACTAACCTTTGAAATAATGCCCCTATTTGGGGCATTATTTTTATGTACGATTACTAAAAGAGACTATCGAAATGGAAGCGAATACAGTGGATAGAACGTGTGCATGGGCGCTTAAACATGAGCTTGAAAGGGAGTACCACGATGCAGAGTGGGGCGTGCCTGTTTATGATGACCAAGTTCTGTTTGAGTTCATTACTTTAGAAGGCGCTCAGGCGGGTCTTAGCTGGATTACGATCCTTAAAAAGCGTGAAGGCTATCGTGCTGCATTTGATAATTACGATCTAAACAAGCTAGCTGAGTTGAATGAAGACAACGTGCCGTTCATCATTGAAAACTTCGATGTGGTTAAGCATAAGGGCAAGATCGCCTCTGTATACGGTAATGCTCGAGCAACACTTGAACTCCAGAAAGAGTTTGGTTCTTTATCAAATGCTTTGTGGCAATTTGTCGATAACAAGGTGATAGAAAACAACTGGACTGAGATGTCTCAAGTTCCCGCTTCTACCGAGCAATCTAAAGCAATGAGTAAGTTTTTGAAAAAAAGAGGCTTTAAGTTTGTAGGGGAAACAATCTGTTACGCGTTTATGCAAGCGACAGGTATGGTTAATGATCATTTAGAAGGTTGTCCACACAAATAAAAGTGTTATTTATTTCAGCGGAACAATCACTTAGAAATTGAAAAATTCATAGCCATTTTTTCATCGCTCTGAGATCTTTAAGTGGATGTGCTTTAAGGTTCAATATTGGCTTTGAAAGCTTCTGGACTATGAGCGGTTTGTATTATGAGCTGAAGTATCTGAATATGAGTATTTTGAGTTATGCTTTAAACAGAAAAAGGCAGGAATATCCTGCCTTTTTTGCATATTAGACCTATCGTCTCAGATTAAATCAGAGCGCTATAACGTTCTAATCCCGCCTCTAGATCAGCAATCAGGTCATCAACATCTTCTAACCCAATATGAACACGTATCAAGGTACCTTCGAAATTAGGATTGGCAACAGTTCTCAAGCTGTCAAAACTGCTTGGTTCGTTAGCTAGAATCAAACTTTCAAATCCACCCCAAGAGTAACCCATACTAAAATGTGTCATTCCATCAAGTAACGCTGTCGTCGCTTTGATATTAGAGTTGTTTAGTACAAAAGAGAACAAGCCATTACCGCCAGTAAAATCTCGTTTGAAGAATTCATGGCCTGGGCAAGACTCAAGAGCAGGGTGACGAACGTGGTTAACTTCAGGACGAGTCTCTAACCATTTTGCGACCTTCAAGCTGCTTTCTGCGTGTTGGCGTAGACGCACATCAAGAGTACGAATGCCGCGAAGCCCTAAATAAGCATCATCAGGTGAGACACATTGCCCCATCAAGTAACTTTGCTCTCTTAGTTGATCCCAGCATTTCTCATTGGCGACTGCCGTACCTAGCATCACATCAGAGTGACCCACGATGTATTTGGTCGCTGCTTGAATCGAGATATCAACACCAAAATCAAACGGTGAGAAGTTCACGCCAGCCGCCCAAGTATTGTCTAGCATAACGATGATGTCATGTTCATGAGCGATACGCGCTAGTGTTGGAATATCCTGCACTTCCATGGTGACAGAGCCTGGAGACTCAGTAAACAGCACCTTAGTGTTTGGCTTGATAAGGTCTTGGATACCTTCACCAATCGTTGGCTCGTAGTAAGTTGTCTCTACCCCCATCTTTTTCATGATGGTGTCACAGAAATCACGAGTAGGTTCGTAGCAGGTGTCAACCATTAAAATATGATCACCTGTTTCTACAAAAGAGAGAATGGCATTAGAAATGGCGGCCGTACCACACGGGTACAGTGCACAACCCGCGCCGCCTTCTACTTCAACCATCGCATCTTGGAAGGCAAAATGAGTGTTGGTTCCACGACGTCCGTAAAAAAGGGTCTTGTTAGCGCGGTTAATCGTAGCTTTACGCTTCTCTTCTACTGAGTTAAATACGACAGTTGAAGCGCGTTGTACTGGTGGGTTAACAACACCATTGGTCCACTTCTTATCACGACCGGCAGTGATAAGTTTAGTGGTTTTGTTCTCGGACATGCTGTGAATTCCTTATCAATCGGTTATGTCCTATTTAAAACATGCGAGTAGCCATCAAAGCAAGAGGGAAGAGAGAGTTTTTAACGTTTTCTTTTGCTTTTTAACTTTTCCTCGATTTGTGATGAAAAGTTAAAAAGCGATCGCAAAGATACTATTCGTTGCCAATGGTGGTCGGCGAGCGAGGAGTATTAGAGCAACGGGTTGAATAAATAGAACAGTCTCTCAAAGAAGCGGTTACGTAAATTTCTCTGTTCCCACTGCTCTAATTCCACGGGATGAGATGATTCAATATAGGATTGCTGTAAATCAAACAATTGCTTGGTGAAGTGTACGTCGTCAACGGCAAGGGTTACTTCAAAGTTGAGCCACAAACTGCGCATGTCGATATTGACGGTTCCGATCAAGCAAAACTCTTCATCGATCACTACCGATTTGGTATGAAGAAGGCCACCGTAAAATTCATAGATCTTTACGCCAGCTTCAAGCAACTCGGTATAAAACGCACGAGAAGCCCATTTAACCATTAGTGAATCGTTGTTGTGTGGAATGATCAGTTCTACAGTTACGCCGCGTTGAGCTGTCATCTTAAGTGTTTCGAGTAAGTCAGCACTTGGCACAAAATAAGGTGTAGTAATACGTACAGAATGATTCGCTTGATTGATGGCGATGGTCAGTACTTGTAAGATCAAATATTCCGGCATGCCAGGGCCAGACGGCACTACTTGAACCGGATGATGTGTCATGATTTCTTCAACTGGGCATTCAGGTATATCAGGGAGAATGCGTTCACCAGTCTCAACTTCCCAATCCCAGCCATGAATAGCGGATAACACATTAACGGTTGGCCCAGTCACTCTGACCATTACATCAATCCACTGACCAACGCCGGAACTTTGTTTGAAGTGAGCAGGATCGACCATGTTCATTGAACCCGTATAGGCGATAGTCTCGTCAATCACAATGATTTTGCGGTGTTGTCTTAAATCTAGGCGACGTAAAAAAATACGCCATGGGCTCACTTCTAGTGCTTGTACGACTTGAACGCCTGCGTCCTTCATCATTGACTGCCAGTGGCTTTTGAAAAAGCGAGGGCTACCGGCTGAATCGAGCAAAACTTTAACATCTACGCCACGTTTTGCAGCGCGAATCAGCGCAGAGGCAACCGAATCGGTCAGGCCACCTGGATGCCAAATATAGAAAACCATCTTGATACTGGTTTGTGCATTTTCTATATCTTCGATAATTGCGTGTAGGATCTCGTTTGGTGAAGATTGCAGCGATAGAGTGTTTCCACTGAGTGCAGGGATGCCCATTCGATTGTTACAAAGCTCGTCAATCTTATGGATAGGGGAGCCGACTTTCCCTGGTTGGTGAAGTTGGCAATCATTCAATTGACGGAACCAGTCGCCGAAAGGGGTAAACATACGATGAGCGCGTTCAGCCCTTTTTCTGCCTAGGTTTAGCTCACCAAAAAGGAAGTAACAAGCTACACCAACAATCGGGATAATGTAGATAACCATTAGCCAAGCAAGAGAAACGCTGACAGAGCGTCGTTTTAGTACAACACGAAACGTCACACCGGCTACGAGAACCCAGTACAAAACAACAGAGGCCAAAGTTAAAAAATGATAAAGCTTATCCACATTGAATACTCGAAAAAAGAGACACTTAGATAGTAATGCTATTTAACGGATATGGGAATTTAAGGATTCAACTATTTACAAAATAGAGCAAAAGATGTAAATAGGTTAAAGTTGTTAAGTTTTGGTCAACTTAAGAAGAAAACGATTGTTTTGTATGAAAAGTCGGCATTTAACCATAAAAATTTACATCTTTAACGAAATTTGTACGGTATGCTCTTCCAATTTTATTCTTAAACTGGTTTACTTGCTAGACAACGAGCGTCAATCAAATCTTTTAGGTGTGTAAATTTATTTATACACCTTCCTTTTAAAGACGCCACCCAAAGCAAAACACAACATCACATAACACAAAAGTTTGGAGTACACGTGGCTACTAGTAATACAACCACAACACCCCGCGATACCTGGGGTTCGAAGTTAGGATTCGTAATGGCTGCAGCAGGTTCTGCTGTTGGCTTAGGTAACATTTGGAAATTCCCATACACAGCAGGCGAAAGTGGCGGTGGTGCATTCGTTGCCATTTACCTGTTTTTTGTAATTTTTATTGGTTTCAGTGTCATGCTGACTGAATTTGCGATTGGCCGTCATACGCAAAAATCAGCAGTAGGTGCATTTAAAACAACTGACCGTCGTTGGACGTTCGCTGGCGTTATCGGCGTATTCAGTGGTCTACTTATCATGGGTTTCTACCCAGTAGTAGGCGGTTGGTCAATCGCATACATCGGTAAAATTGCAGGTGGTCTTCTAGACGCACCAGAAGCAATTGGTGATAGCTTTGGTGGCTTTATCTCAAACCCAGTTCAACCACTAATGTGGATGGGCTTATACCTACTACTTAACGTTGTTATCGTTATGAAAGGTATCTCTGGTGGTATTGAGAAAGCAGGTAAGATCCTGATGCCGCTTCTTTTCATTATCCTTATTGTAGTATCAATCAAAGGCATTATGCTTCCGGGCGCGATGGCTGGTCTTGAGTTCCTATTCAGTCCTGACTTCTCTAAAGTAGACAGCAATGTAATCCTAGCCGCTCTAGGTCAAGCATTCTTCTCTCTAAGTCTTGGTATGGGTTGTATGATGACATACGGTTCTTACCTTAAGAAGAAAGAGAACCTAGTTCAGACAACAGCAATGGTAACCGCAATGGATACTGGTGTTGCTATTCTAGCTGGTGTTGCAATGTTCCCTGCAATGTTCGCGTTCGGTATGGAACCTGCAGCGGGCCCTGGTTTAGTATTCGTTGTTGTTCCTCAGCTATTCGCTGAAATGGGCGGCGTAATCGGTCTTCTATTTGCTCTTATGTTCTTCGTTGGTTTGAGTGTTGCGGCACTAACATCTTCAGTATCTCTACTTGAAGTTGTGGTTTCTTACCTAATCGATGAGAAAGGCATGAAGCGTGTAACAGCGGTACTGTCTGCAAGTGTTGTAATGGCGATTCTATGTATCTTCGCTTCTCTATCACTTGGCGGCTTCGGTCCAACACTGTTTGATACTGGCGCGTTCGACATTTTCGACCTACTAACGGATAAGATTTTCCTAGCGGTTGGCGGTATGTTGGTATGTATCTTCGCTGGTTGGAGACTAAACCGTGCAGACCTAGAGAAAGAAATCACTAACGACGGTGAAGTCTCTTTCCCACTATTTGGTCTATGGTACACACTAGTTAAGTACATCATCCCTGTAGCTATCGCAATCGTTGCGTTCATGGGTATCTCTTCTGGCTTCGATAGCGGTAAAGGTGCAATCATGCTACTAGGTATTGGTATCATTGCTGGTTTTGCGCTGATTTCTAAGAAGTTCTAATCGCAAGATAAAGTAATTTGATAAACGGGAGCTCATTAGCTCCCGTTTTTTTATGTCTGGAACTTAATTATCTAAGAAAAATAACCATTAAAGGTATCCGTCTGATAGCCGATATAAATGGAACGAATAGCTGTTAGAGCTATATTTTGATTTAGGTAGGTGTTGTTTGAAATTGTCAGTGAGAAAGAAACTGTATGCCGGTTTTGGCTCTATATTGGCGGTGCTTGTCACGTTAGTCGGTATTGTATGGATGGAAGTTATTGGCGCTCATAAGAGCGCCGATGAGATTAGATGATGTACCGGGTACCGTTACCTACCTTGTTTTGATCGATGAAGCTGGAGATGTCTATCGAGATGCTCTGGGTGCAATCACTCTGGTCGATAATGCACTCAATGATTATCGAACCAACAAGAACGAATTTGCTCAAGCTATCGAGCAGGCTAAGCGTTTGGAGAGTAGAGGTTCGGAAGACCACCGCCGTATTCAGCGAATTGAAGACCTGATGGGGCGTTTCACTCAAGAGTTTGAATCAAAGCTTGTGCCGAAGATCAATGATGAAGCTGCGCTACTAGCCAATATTCAACAGCTACGATCTTTGTATGAGAGCAATCTTATCCCTATTGAGAACTTACTGGATCAAGCGTCAGCAAGTGAGCGCGCAGATACAGAACAGTCACTACTGACACTAACCGACACGTTTACTACCATCGAGCGCACCATCATGGTGTTGTCTGCTATTGCGATTGTCTTTGGTTGTGTGATTGCGTATCTATTGTCTAGCTCTATTACCAATCGTCTTACTCGTGTAGAACAAGTAGCACGACGTGTAGCAAATGGTGACCTAACGGCAGGCGACATTATTGATGATTCTGGTGATGAATTGGCTGAACTGGCTAAGTCGATTAACCAGATGCAGAAATCACTAGTAGACCTATTAGGTTCAATCTCGTCTGTGACTCACCAAGTCCAATCGGTGACAGGGGAGCTCTCTTCTATTAGCCAAGACATCGTTACTGGTGCATCAGCTCAAGCAGACAAAGCTAACTTGATTGCAACGGCTGCTGAAGAGCTAAGCTTGACCATTTCTGAAGTGGCGCAGCAAGGTACTTCAACTTATGAAGAAGCACGTCGCTCAGAAACCTCTGCAGAAGATGGCCGCAACGTGATTGTTGAGATGGTGGCGAGTATTCAACAAGTGTCGACTCAAATGAGCGATATGTCGTTGCAAATGAATACTCTAGGTTCTCACGGTGAGCAGATTGGTAGCGTTATCAAGGTAATCGAAGACATTGCTGAGCAAACTAACCTGTTAGCTCTTAACGCTGCGATTGAGGCTGCGCGTGCTGGCGAGTTTGGTCGTGGTTTTGCTGTGGTAGCCGATGAAGTGCGAGCGCTAGCAGAAAGAACAACCAAAGCGACACGAGAAGTCTCGGGCATCATTCAATCGATTCAATCGGGCACTCAAGAAGCGGTGACTTACACTCAAGATAACTGTCGTTTAGTTGAGATTGGTGTTGAGCAAAGCTCAGGTGCGGTTTCTGCCCTAGAAGCGATTGTAAGCGGTGCAGGCAATGTACAAAGCATGGTTAACTCTATTGCGACCGCAGCAGAAGAGCAGACAGCTGTGACCAAAGAAATTGCGGCAGATATCACGGCAATCAGCGATATCTCTGAGCAATCCTTGCAACTGGCAACGCGCAGCTCAGAAAATACTTCAGGTTTGAACGCTAAGGTTGCGGAGCTAGAAGCTTTGGTTGGTAAGTTTAAACTGGGGTAAAGCGGTAGCTTGGTTCTATTTATCGAGTGGTAATCGAGTAAAGACCAAGCACTGGTCGCTACTTGTTGAAAAGAAGCCCAACGATTCAATGTTTATTGAGTGAGTTGGGCTTTTTCGTAGCTGGAATCTGGGTTCAGACGCGGTATACTCCACGTTCTACAATGGAGCTAGCCTTTACATGTTCGATATTCTTCTGAACCACTCTGATTTTTTACTTATCAATAAGCATCCTGGAGTCAGCGTCCACAAAGACGATGGCGATACCATGTTGCTTCAAGAAGTTGCTAAGGCAATTAATGAGCCTAAGCTGTATCTCGTTCATCGACTAGATAAAATGACTTCGGGCATTCTGCTGCTGGCAAAAAATGCGTCGGCGGCGAGCGAGCTTTCACAGCTATTTGCAAAGCGTGAAGTAGAGAAATACTACCTTGCGATCGGTTCTAAGAAGCCAAAGAAAAAGCAAGGTTTGATCTCAGGAGACATGGAGCGCTCACGACGCTCAAGTTGGAAACTTCTGACATCCAAAGAGAACCCTGCGATTACTCAGTTTTTATCAGCAACGGCTGAACCCGGTGAGCGTCTGCTGTTATGCAAACCCTATACGGGGCGAACTCACCAGATCCGTGTCGCGATGAAGTCGATCGGCTCAGCCATTGTTGGTGACCCTATTTATAATCCATCGAGTGAGGCTGACAGAGGTTATCTGCATGCCTTCGCGATTCGATTTGCCTATCAATCACAAGCCTACGAATATGTCTGCGATCCAAGAAGCCTAAACTCCTTGGGTGAGAAGTGGCATCAAGAAACCGTGTCGAACGGTTTGGACAGTTGGCTTGAACCTTGGTCATTAACTTGGCCAAAGCTAAACACTAAGTGAGTGAAATAATGGAAGCATCAGCTTTACCTCTGTTTTTTAGTCATATTGAACAGCAACTTAATGAAGTACCAAACGAGCTACGCCGTATTTTCCACGGGCGCGGTAAGTTTTGGCCTGGTCTAGAGCAACTGACATGTGACTGGGTTGATGGACAACTACTGGTTAACGTGTTTAAAGAAGTAGACGATGAATTCTTGTCATCTCTTAAAGTCGGATTGGTTGAACTCACCAACAAAGATATCTGGCAATCAAAGCAGGGCACAAGCATTGTTCTGCAACACCGTTATGCCGATGGCGCGCCTTCAGAGGTTCTATGGGGAGAGTTGAATGATTCTCCGGTTGTGGTTGAACATGGTCTTAAGTACCAATTAGACATTGGCCGTAATCAGAACTTCGGTTTGTTCCTAGACATGCGTAATGGTCGCCAGTGGGTACAAGATAATGCCAAGGATAAGAACGTTCTTAACCTGTTTGCATACACTTGTGGTTTCTCTGTCGCGGCTATCGCTGGTGGCGCTCGTCAATGCATGAACGTGGACATGTCACGTGGCTCGCTAAACAAAGGCCGCGATAACCACCGTCTGAATGATCACGATATGCGCTCGGTTAACTTCCTTGGCTACGATATTTTTAAGTCGTGGGGGAAAATCAAGAAGGGCGGCCCTTACGAGCTAGTGATCATCGATCCACCTTCGTTCCAAAAAGGCAGCTTCGCCCTAACTAAAGATTACAAAAAGATCTTACGTCGCTTGCCTGATCTTCTAACAGAAGGCGGAGAAGTGATTGCTTGTGTTAACTCACCAGCAGTATCGCCAAACTTCCTAATCGAGACGATGGTAGAAGAAGCGCCAAGCGTTGAATTCATTGAGCGTCTGGACAACCCACCTGAGTTTGTCGATGTCGACCTTGATTCAAGCCTAAAGGTATTGAGGTTTAAAATCACGGCTTCAGCTGAAGCTTGATGTCATGATTTAGCGGGCATTATCCATACTAATATAGAAAACGCCGCTCACAATGAGCGGCGTTTTTATAGGTGCAAGAAACTAACTCATTTATTAACTAGCTTGGTTTTTTAGTGTCTGAAAACCAAAATAAATACGCATGAACGTGGTTAGCCAACAAGCTGCACCAAAGGTGTAAGCGATAACCGCAAAGTGTTGAGGCCAAATACAAAACGCGATGAAACAAGCGATGGTTTCAGTGCCTTCGGTTAGCCCTGACATGTAGTACAGAGACTTATGCTTATAGACTGGGTTTTCAATGCCTCGCTTGCCTGCCATAACCGCAAACGCTAAAAAGCTGCTGCCTGTGCCGATAAAAGAGAAGATCAAAAATGCACCGGCAATGGCGTTGTGTTCTGGGTTGGCAATGACAAATCCAAAAGGGATCAGCGAGTAGAATAGGAAATCTAGGCTGATATCGAGGAAACCGCCCGCATCACTAATGCCTTGGATTCGAGCCAAGGCTCCATCAAGCCCATCACATACTCTATTAAACACAATGAAGCCTAACGCCCACTCATATTGTTGAAATGCCAACGCTGGAAACGCTAAACACCCAATCAGAAATCCGAATAACGTGGTTTGATTGGCCGTGATACCCAATTGGTTTACTAACTTAGCAGACTGATTTAATGGCCACTTAATGACCTTAATGGAGTACTTATCCAGCATGGTTACTTCTCCATGGCCAAGACAGTACTTCTGCCCCTTGAGGTACATCGGCTTCGTCGTGCGTGACCATTAATGTAGGGATATTCGCTTTGGTCAGCTGTTCGAAGACCCAATCGCGAAATTGTGCTCTGAGCTCTTGGTCTAACTTACTGAACGGTTCGTCAAGCAGGGCGAGTTTAGGCTTGGCTAACAACATACGAGTCAAGCTTATTCTTGCGCGTTGACCGCCGGATATTTGATCCGGGAAAGATTCAGCTAAGTGAGTTAGCTCTATGTCTTTTAGTGCAGCCATTGCTTGTTTTTGGCGAGCGGAACCTTTAACAGAGTTCGGTAACGAAAAGGCCAAGTTTTCCCATACTTTGAGGTGCGGAAACAACAAGTCATCTTGAAACAAAATACCGACTTCACGCTGATGTGATGGAAGCTCGTCGAGCTGAATATTGTTCAACACAACGGTGCCAGAGTACGAAAACTCTTCACTTAAGTGACCAGCAATCGCATCCAGTAAGGTCGACTTTCCGCAGCCACTCGGCCCCATCAAAGCCAGTATTTGGCCAGATTCTAATGTGACGTTTAGCGCTGAGAACAGCGAATCTCCATCGGTTTTACGGATGGCGAGGTCGTTGAGGTACAGACTCATTACTTAGGAAACCTTTAAAAGTAAGACGGCGATATCTCAGTTGAAGTCGGCTGACTAATATCGCTAAAGAGAAAAAGAACAGAGGCAATAGGGCCTGCCAAATGGCATAGATTGCTGTCACCCTGCGGTCGAAACCACTGGTAAGTGCAACGGCTTCTGTGGTGATCGTGCTAATACGGCCCGCGCCGAGCATTAATGTTGGAAGGTATTGGGCCAAACTCACGCTGATCCCGACCGCCCAAGCAAAGGCAATCGCAGGAAGCAAGATTGGTAGTTTGATCGAATACCAACTCTGAAATGGCGATTTACCTAGGCTCAGCGAGGCTTTAATCAACCCATCATTGAAGCTTTTCCACGGGCCATCCAAAGACAGGTACACAAACGGGAAAGCAAAGAAAACATGCGCCCAAATCACCCAGAACTCATAGGCGCTACTGCCGATGTAGAGGGTCGTGACTTGCATACCAAACAACACTGAAAGCTGTGGTATTAGCATTGGAATAGCGATAATGAAGCCCGGAACTTGCCACTTGTATTTGATTCTGTATTCGTGAGCAACCAGCGCAAGCAACAAAGCGATTGAAGCAGCAATCAGACCAATCCATAAGCTTTGACCAACGGTGCTCATGATGCCTTCCCACTCGAACTCCCAGAAGCGCGTGCTGTAGCGGCTCGGCAGTAAATCAGGGAAGCGCCAACGCTGAGCAACGCTCCAAATTACCATTAAAGGAATGATCAGCAGTGAAAGGCTAGCAAGGACAGTGAATACCGTTTTCCCCGGAAGGTTTGCCCCTGTTCTTCCGGAATACTGCCAAGTTCGAAAGTACTTAAGAACCGCCCATTCAACTAAACGCGCCAAGGCGATGATCAACGAAGCTAAACCAAACAAAACGATGGCACCAGCAGCAGCTCGCGGAAGTAGGTTAAGATCCGGATCGTTGAACCATTGCCACACTAAAACGGCAAAAGTCGGCGGGTTGGTTGGGCCAATGATCAGAGCAATATCGACAACCGAGACGCTATAGGCGAGCACAGCCAGCACTGGGAAGCGAAGCTTAGTAAACCATTGCGGGAAAATACACTTCCACCAGATCTGAGCGCGGCTGTAACCGAGTGATGCACTCACCTTAGTGACACGTTCTACATCGATTTGTTGAAGTATCGATATGCTCATCAGCAACAAGAAAGGAACTTCTTTGAGTGCGAGCATAATGATTAGGCCAAACGCGTAAGGATCTTTGATCAACAAAGCCAATTCAGAGCTTGTAGCCGATTCACCAAGTAAGTGGTGTACGGCTCTTGCTGCAAGGCCTGTTGGGCTAAACAAAAAAGCAAAGCCGATAGCGAAAGCCACATGCGGAATGGCAAGCATTGGCGATAGCGTTAGCTCAATCTTTCTCCAAAACTTGTTTCCCCAAGAAGCCTGAAGAATGCAAAAGGTAAGAAAGCAGGCGATGTAGCTGCTGGCGACCGCTGAACCTAGGCTTAAGCCAATAGAGTGCCAAGCCCCTTCCCATTGAAAGACTTGGCTAAACCCGTTGAGTGTTGGCTCGTCTAAACCTAAGGGCGGGATGAAACTCAGTGACGAAGCCACGACTCCCGCTACCCCAGGAATGGTTGGGATGATACATACCGCTATAACAACAAAATATAGAGCGCGAAGCATGAAGACTAGTTACCGTATCGCTTAAGCCACTCTTTCTCGAGCGCGTTTTGCCAGCTAGGGTGTGGTTCATCAACCGATTTAAATTGCTGGGTGTTTTTAGCGCTGCCAGTGAGGTACTTGCTGCTCAGAACCGAAGGATCGCCCCAAACATTGAGGTCCCCCTTGCGAGACTGTGCTTCAGGGCTCAGTAAGAAGTTAATGGTCACTTGAGCACCCGCGGTTGCATTGGCGTTCCAAGGAATCGCAAGGAAGTGAATGTTAGATAGAGCGCCGCTTTCTAGAGCATAAGCCTTAGTGGTTTCGGCTAAGCGACCACTGGCTTGTGCTGAATAAACAGAGTTTGGATTAAACGTAATCGCGAGATCGATCTGTCCGTCATCCAGAAGTTGGATGCTTTCCGATGTGCCTGCTGGGAACTGCTTTCCACCGCGCCACGCCACTTTATGGAATTTATCTAAGTAAGCCCACAGTGGTGCCGTTACTTCTTGGAAGTTGTCTTCTGAAACCGGCTGAGCCAGCGCAGGGTTATTGTTTGTTAGTTCAATCAGTAGTGACTTAATGAAGCTCGTGCCATGAAACTCTGGTGGGCGAGGGTAGCTTAAGCGGTTCGGGAAAGCCTGAGCGTAGCTTAACATCTCAGAGAATGATTGTGGCGGGTTGTGAAGTGTTTCTTGGTCATGAATGAACACCAGTTGTCCCACGCCCCACGGTGCTTCTAAGCCTTCTGTCGGCTCTGAGAAATCGACATCAATTGGCAGAGACTTATCGACATACTGCCAATTTGGAAGTGATTCCGTAAATGGCCCAAACAATAGCGCGTTGTCTTTCATCGAGCGGAAGTTCTCGCCATTAATCCAGACGATATCGACGCTGCCTTCACTGTTCTTTCCTGCTGCTTTTTCAGCAAGCAGTCGAGTGGTGGTTTCCGCAATATCGGTCACTTTCACATGCTTTAACGTGACACCGTAGTCACTTTGTAATTTCTTGCCTGCCCACTGTAGGTAACGATTGATCTCTTGGCTTCCGCCCCAAGCGTGAAAGTAGACAGTTTCTCCCTCTGCCTGCTGTTCTATTTGGTTCCAGCTGTCGGTGGATGTTGCTTCATCAGCATAAATGGTTGCGCTGTATGCAACGGTTGCCATGATTCCTAACGTACTTACTATCTTGTTCATAAACTTTTCCATTTGGTAGTGAACGGGCAAGAGCATTGTATTTTCGAACTCCCTAGTGCGTATTGACCCTTCGTGGTTAACGAAAGATCAACATGCCCTAATAGTTATTCTATCTGTTTCTGAAATAAATTCTAATTCAACAGTAAATTCAATCAATTACTTGAGAATAAGCAGGGAGTTCGCGGTCGAGTTTTGTTCGATACGTAATCATCTCGAAAACTCGACAGACTCTAGGCTTTTGCCATCCTAGCAACAGACCGCTGAACCGTTGAATTTATTGCATCTAAATGAGAGATTTTTGAGGTTTATTGGAGGTTGGTACGAAAAGTCGGCGATGAGCGTCAATTTTGAAGAAGTAGTGAGGGCAAGCTGACAATAAAAAAGGAGCCATCAGGCTCCTTTAATCAGTATTTGGTTTCGATGACGGATTAGTTTACCCAGTCACGAATTGTGTACGTTAGCGTGTGTACATCGTTTTTCAGTACTAGCGTATCGTTTGTTAGCGTTACGTCGCTCCACTCGCTTAGAGTAGCAGAAACCGATTGTTCGATTTCCATCGCAGAGCCGTGACACATTTTCATTGTCATGCCCATTTGCTTGATACGGAATTGACCGTCTTTCAGCTCGCCTTGACCGAAGAAGTTGTTACAACCAGCCATGCCGTTTGCAGTCATCTTTTCGCCGATCTCTAGACGAGGAGCTGCTTGGTCTTCGCTTTTCACAATGTCCTTGCCATCAATTTGCGCAAGTTCCCAATTATGGTGCTGTAGATCGGTTGGTGTTACTTGCATCGCGTTGTCACCTGTTGTTGTGCATGCTGCTAGCATCATAGGTAAAGCGGCTACTGCTAGTAATTTTTTTGAACTAAACTTCATATTATAAGGCTCCAAAGGAAAGAACGAAGTTACCGGATAAGTGTAACTTGATGGGTTCAAAGTATAGTTTACAAAACACTATATGTGTCAGTATAAGGTCATAGTTTAGTATGGATTTCACGAGCCAGGCGACAAATTAATCGCTTATTTTTGAGAGAGTAAGCGTAATTTTGAATGTGTAAGGAGGCATGGTGGAGCAGTTAGAGTTTTTCCAAGTTCCAAGCCCTTGCGTTGGGGTTTGTTCAAGCGATGACAAAGGCTATTGCAACGGTTGTATGCGCAAGAGAGAAGAGCGCTTTAATTGGATGTCGATGACACCGTCAGAACAATTGCACGTGATAAAGCTGTGTCGTCAGCGCTATAGAAGAAAAATAATGAATCAAAAAAACTTGATTGGTAAGCAGGTCGATGAAGAGGGAAATACCAGTCCCCAAAGAGATCTTTTTGGCTAAAGAGGAAGTATTTAGATTTTATTTAACTCCGAAGTAACTATTACTTTACATAATGGTTGGGGTGTAATATTAAAGTAGGTACCTTTGTACCTGAAGGAGTGGTGTCGGTATGAATAAAAAGAACGTAAAAATCAAAAAAGAGCCAGTCAAAGCACTTGACCGAAAACCGATCGGGGCAAAAGATGACCCTGAAGAGACTCCGCGTGATTGGCATTCGATGTCAGAAGAAGAACGAATGGAAATCCTTTCTCACCTCTCAGACATGCCTTTCCAATAACACCACTGGTTCTTCAGAGCCTTTCTTAAAGCTCAGTTTTCAGAAACAAAAATGTGATTAAACAAACATGTGATTCGCTTTCGTTACACCACGATGGTACGTGCAAAATGTATCATCGGCCTCGGTGGTTTTACTGTGAATCTTAATGTTTGTGATCACTTCTACCGCCCCTGCATCGTAGCAAGCTTGTTCTGCTTTTTTAACGATATCGAGTAATTGGTTGAGTTCACCTTTCATCGTAGTTTCCATCGCACCGACTTGGAAAGGCACATCGGCAGCTTTCACAACTTCAATGGCTTTATCAACCACTTCGAAGTTGTTGCCTTCTTTAACGCGAGGTATCACTTGGAAGGCAACCATCACTTCTTTTTCTCTTTTTAACTCAGACACTTTCTGCTTACTCTAGGATAGGGAATTGTTGCAGATGATAGGTTAATTCGGAGACGAATTCTACAGCGATTATGCTGGTTGGATTACTCTCTTTGTCCTACTTGTTACCCCAGTGGTCACTTACCCAACCACCTATGTGCTCATCAAAATGACTGCCACTGAACCTCTGGTTGCGTTCAACCGAAGTATCACAATCATCTTTATTATCTATTAGGGTTTGTATGTAGTTTGCCATCGGGTCATTGGAACGTTGACGATCTCGGCGAGTTGCCACTTCCTTAATCAGTTGTAATCGATATGTAGAGCTAGCACGTTTCATTTCAATGACCTCCTGTTGTAGACACTAATAGAAAAATCTAGTTGCTAGATATAGGGGCGTCAACGTGATTTAAGAGTATTTTTTTTGAGCAACCAAGAATCAATACGTTGGCATCATAATTCACAAAAGTGTCATTTAAGTTGGCAACTTTAGGGAAGTTTTTGGGTGTGAATTTGTATTTTGTTGCATATAAAAAAGCCCAGTACAAACTGAGCTGACCATTCTATTTCTGGTTACTTAGAGTTATTTCTGGTTACTTAGAGCTATTTGGTTTGCTTTTAAATTGCTTAATGCTTTTCTTTTTAGCTGTTCTTCGATTGGCCATTTTATCTTTAGGTGGACGCTTGCGAGCGGTCGTTTCAGATGCAGGTTTGTCGGTAACCGGGAAACCCTCTAATGGTTGCAGCACTAACGGCTTATTGGTCAAGGTGCGAATCGCATTGAGGTAGTCAGTTTCGCTGTGGCTAACCAGAGAGACCGCGCAGCCAGTACTTCCTGCTCTTGCTGTACGACCAACGCGGTGTACGTAAGTTGCTGAGTGAGAAGGTAATTCGAAGTTAATTACGACAGGTAATTGATCAATATGAATGCCTCTAGCCATCACGTCTGTCGCGATAAGCACACGAGTCTCGCCATTTTTGAAACTTTCTAATGCTTGCTCTCGTTCTTCTTGGCTCTTATTTCCATGTAACGCACTCACACTGATTTTGGCTTTATTCAATCGTTTGGTTAATGCATCGGCATTGTCTTTTGCGCCAATAAATACCAATACTTGCGGCCATGTGTGTTGATTGAGTAGTGCGATGAGCGCTTGAGCTTTACTGCCTTTGTTCACTAAATACAGGGTTTCTTCAATAGTCGCGACCACGCTGTTTTCTTGATGTGTCGTGACTTTAACTGGATTTAAAAGAAGCTCTTCAGCTTGCCCTACTAATTCGGGCGGAAGTGTCGCAGAGAACAACAGTGACTGACGTTTGCTCGGTAGTGCTGAAGTAATCGCTTGAACATCTGGCCAAAAGCCCATGTCGATCAGGCGGTCGGCTTCATCAAGAACCAATGATGAACACTGAGCGACATCCAGTTCATCACTTTTGATTAAAGCAAGTAAGCGGCCCGGTGTGGCGATGGCTAATTGTGGTTTAGTCGATAATTGTTGCTGTTGATCATCAGTATTTACGCCGCCCGTTAGCGTTACCAATTTGATATCAAGCGCTGTTGCGATCGGCTCTAAAGATTTGGTCACTTGAGATGCAAGTTCACGGGTTGGAACAATGATCAGTGCTTGCAGTTCATTCACATCTTGGTTGATGTTATTCAGTAACGGTAAGCCAAACGCCAATGTTTTACCGCTGCCCGTTTGAGCCAATGCAAGTACGTCTTTCCCCGCAATAATGGTAGGAATTACCGCTTGCTGTATCTCTGTTGGCTTATTGAATTGAGATGGGAGCGCGGAGACGGTTTTTGCGTTAAGGGTTAGGCTAGCAAATGACATAAATGAACCAAGTATCAAAAGGGAGGTGGAGTCTAACAGGGCTACAAATGTTAGAGAATCAGTTTTGTATGTTAGACGATAAACACATTCATTATACGCGCGAATTATGTATGTTAGCCATACGCGATAATTAAGCGTTTATCATATTGTAATGGCACTGAATGGACGTACAATGTCCGCCCTAAAAATGTTCATGAAATGAGATCGAAATGAGTTGGGACAGTATCTGGCTGTTTATTGTTATCGTGTTTTTTATTGCTATTATCCCGGGCCCAAATGCGCTGTTGGTATTAAGCACAGCCTTAACTCAAAGAAAGCTGTTCGCATTTGTGAACGTGTTGGGCGTGTCATGTGGTTTTTTTTTCACGCCTTTATCTCGGCCAACGGCATAAGCCTATTATTGTCGAACACTCCCATGGCCTTTGAAGGGCTAAAGTGGGCTGGGGTTTTGTATCTTGTCTGGCTTGGGTATAACCATTTTCGTGCGGCGCTGCGCGCTCAAGAGGGTGTGCTCTCTGTGGTCAGTGCATCGGGAAGTAAGCTTTACAGCCAATTTTTCAAAGGGCTCCTCACTAATCTACTGAATCCTAAAATCGTCCTGTTTTATCTTTCTATATTCCCTCAATTTGTTTCAACAGATGCGATTGTGACAGACAGTTTGATACTTGGTGCAATTCAAGCGTCAGTGGTGTCGATGTGGTTCTTAGTTGTGATCTTAATGGCGGATACCTTTAAGCGCTTGTTAGTTCAAAAGCGCACCTCGCAAATGATGAACATTGTGTGTGGGATTCTATTCGTGGGCTTCAGCATTCAGTTGGCATTGTTTCAGCTTTAGGGTGCGATGCGAAGAATTGGGTTTTTAGCTATTGGTTCAGTTCATTTCCGGCTTAGTTCTCGTTTCCATCTTAGTTTTCATTTCCGATTCAGTTCTCATTTTTTACTGAATGCTAAGCAATCAGTGTTTCTCTGCATAAATCTCTAAAGCATTAGCTCGGGAAGTCGATATAATTATTAGCTATCAATTTGGTGAATGTGTTTATTTGAGACCAATTGAAGCTACAGCCTATTGCTTGACCGAAATAACAGAGACAGGGAGTCACCAATGCGTGAAGATTCATTCACCCAGAAACGCAAATATTACCGCTTAAAGTACCCTCAAAAGGCTCGTCCGGTGATGCGAATTAAGGATGAGCTTTTTCATGTCAGCGAAGTTTCTGAAAAGGGTGTACGCCTGATGATGCGTAACATCATTCCGGTTTATCGTGGCTTTTCAATGGCCGGCACCTTGAGGTTGCATGACAACAACAGTATCGATATTAGCGGTGCTGTATTGCGACAAGAAGGTGACGAAGTGATCGTTCAGTTATCACAAGGTCCGAGCTTCAAAGATATGGTGTCTGAACAACGCCACATTAGGCAAAGATACCCAGTGTTTTTTGCTAGCCTCAGAGTGGCATAGAAAGCTTTTAAAGTTAGATTCACTCATCCAAGCCGATATTAAAAAGCCCAGCACTTTCACAAGTGCTGGGCTTTGTTCTATCTATAGCCCAGATTCTTATAAACCAAAGGCGATACAGGTAAAGCTAATGAGCTTAGTTCGCCTTATAGCTCGTCTACTGTAGCCCAAACTGCGGCTAGCATATCGTGACCAAACGCGACACTTCGTTCTGGAGACCAGCCGTAAAGTTCGTCAGCGTGACTGATGTGATCTTTAAATGGCATCTCGACGGTGTAAGCCAAACACTTGAATTGCTCACCAATCCAGTTTGTGCCAACTGTCATGTTTGCTTTGCCTGGTTCGTCTTTATCGTAACCAAATTCATCTTGGAACTCTGGCGTGATAGTCAGCAGTGCTTGCTTGAAGTGGCTCTCTAGCTTCGCGATGCGCTCGTTGTATGAAGGCGTGCCTTCGCTGCCTGCTACAAAGTTATATGGAATCGCTTCATCGCCATGAATATCTAGGCACAGGTCAACGCCCGTTTCTAGCATACGCTCGCGAACAAGGAATACCTCTGGGCTGCGTTCCATAGAAGGTGATTGCCATTCGCGGTTCAGGTTAACACCAATCGCGTTAGTACGCAGGTGACCGCGGATGCTGCCATCTGGGTTCATGTTTGGTACAACGCGGAACACAACGCTGTCTAGAAGAGAGCGACCGACCGTATCTGTTTCATCAAGCAGGCGTTGTAGCAGACCTTCGATTAGCCATTCAGCCATCGTCTCGCCTGGATGTTGGCGACCGATAACCCAGATATTTTTCTTCTCTTCACTTGGCTCGCCGATAGTTAGCAAAGTGATGTCGTTGTTGTCTAGCGTGTGACCTAGAGTTTCAAGCTTACAAGCTGGGTGCGTTTGAGCACTGTGCAGAAGATCTTGGTGACGATCGTATGAGTACGGTGCGAAATACGCGAAGTACATTGAATCGTGTTCAGGGATGATATCGAAGCTTAATGTATCGCCATCGAACTGAGATGGGATACGGAACCACTCTTCACGGTCGTAGGATGCAACCACATCGTAATCTTTCCAGCCTTCAGGGTAGGCAGATGTTGCCAATTGACCGATTTCAAAGTGGTGAGCTTGTTGAGCCTCACTTTCTAAGCGGAAGTGAAACCACTGAGAGATTTCAGTTTGGTAGTCTGCTGGGATAGTCAGTTGAATGTTTTGTGGTGAATCTGCAGAAACGACGTGAATGTTGCCGCTTTCGAAATTGCTGAAAATTTTCATTGTAGTTTTTATCTCGTAGTTGAGTTGCCGTAAGACTAGCACACTTTTTTTCGAGCAAACCACTAACTAAATCGTAATGAGATGTTATTTCAACTATCTACTTTTTAGTTCTCTACTTTGAGCAGTACTTCCTATCTATCGACGCTGACAAGTTGTACACCCACGACAGGCTGAACGTGTGTGGCGATCTAACTTGCTGCGTTGAACCTTACAATAAGCGTTTTTCAGCGCTCTTCGTCCAGAGAACCAATCATCGGGTTTTGACAGGATCAGATAACCATTAAAGCGTTTCATAAGCTCGACTCTATTTTGGTTGATGAACTTGCTATCAAACCCAATTTCGAAGTAATCAAGCGCTTGTTCAATCGAGGTGAAACTCGCCATTTTTTGTTGGAATTCTGTTTGGTTCATTGAGTGAGGAGTTTATGAAAAATAGATAGCCAATATTGTAATAGATTTACAATTTACTTCTTTGACTTAGAAAGCCGTTTTGTCTCGTTGATGTTAGATTAATCAATAATAGATATTTAACCGTCGATTCTTATTTGGTGGGTGCTTGTATCTGGTGGGGAATAATTTCGTGAAGTGCCCTTGGGTTCTCATAAAGGTTCAATTTTTGTTCCTCAGAATGCGATTTATGATCCAAATCAAACTGATCTACCCCTAAAGTACTATTCTGATCTTAATTGTAACCAATTGTTGAAGATGATTAAGAATTATGACAATAAAAAAACGTTATATCGCACTAATAGCGGCGGTTGGTATAGGTATTGGTTGGTTAACCTTAGGGGGAACTGCAGCCGTTATGCACTATACATCGAGCACTGAGTTTTGTGTTTCTTGCCACACAATGGAAGCACCCCACAAAGAATACCAAGGTTCTGTACACTTCAGTAACGCAAAAGGCATTCGAGCTGAATGTGCCGATTGCCACATTCCAACTGATCCGATTGACTACGTGATCACCAAAGTAAGAGCGTCCAAAGACATCTACCACGAATTTATTTCAGGTAAGATAGACACGCCTGAGAAATATGAAGCACACCGTGAAGAGATGGCTGAGACAGTTTGGGCTCAATTCCGCGAGAATGACTCAGCGACTTGTCGCTCTTGTCACGAATTCGATGCAATGGAAGAGTTCGAGCAATCTCGTGATGCAGCAAAAATGCATGCTTATGGTCGTGAAAATAACCAAACGTGTATCGATTGTCACAAAGGCGTTGCACATTTTGCTCCTGAAGCTCAGCTAGATAGCAAAGCGTTCGATACCCTGATCGCATTTACGAAAAACACGCCAGCAGATGCGAAAGTGGTTTACCCAGTAACCGATATCGCAATGGGTGACTTCGGCAGTGTAAACCCAACAGCAGAACTGCAAGTGGTCAAGGCTGAAGGCGACAACCGTACTGTGACTTTGAATGCATTCCAAATGAAAGGTGCAGAGCAAGTGCTTTACTTCGGTGAAGGCCAACGTGCAATCGTTGCGACATTGACAGACAAAGGTCAAGAAGCACTGACTACTGGTGACTATAAAGCCGATGCTTACGGTAACGAGTGGCGTTCAGTTGCGCTAACGGGTGATATCACTTCTCCAGTTGTCGATAAACTAGACCCAATCTGGTCTTACGCAGAAGAGTTGGACAACGTTTACTGTGCAACGTGTCACGCGAAAATTCCTTCAAACCACTTCACTGTGAATGCTTGGGGACCTGTTGCGAAAAGTATGGGCGACCGTACAGACATTTCTGAGCAAAACCTTGAGCTGCTGACTAAGTACTTCCAAAACCACGCGAAAGACGTTGTTGGTCACTAAAGAGAATTAGAAGGATAAAATTATGACTAATATGACACGTCGTGGATTTATGAAAGGCACAGGTATTACAGCTGGTGCGTTGGCATTCACATCTTTGACGCCGATGAGCGCAATTGCTTCGGACAAACGTGGTTCTGGTGTTCTAACATCAGGTCGTATGGGACCAATGCTGTGTGAAGTGAAAGATGGCAAGTTAGTGTCGACGACGAATGCACTGGCACAAACGGTTCCAAATAGCCTGCAGACCACAGGCCCTGATCAAGTACACACCAAAGCGCGTGTTAAGTACCCTATGGTTCGTAAAGGCTACTTGGCTAACCCATCTGCACCTGAAGGTGTACGTGGTAGTGATGAATTTGTTCGTATCTCTTGGGATGAAGTGTACAAATTGATTCACCAACAACACTCACGTATTCGTCAAGAGCACGGTGCGGAATCTGTATTCGCAGGCTCTTATGGCTGGCGTTCAAGTGGTGTTCTGCACAAAGCGCAAACGCTTCTACAACGTTACATGAGCATGGCTGGTGGTTACTCTGGTCACTTAGGTGATTACTCAACAGGTGCTGCGCAAGTTATCATGCCGCACGTTGTGGGTTCGATTGAGGTGTATGAACAGCAGACGACTTACCCAGTTATCCTTGAGCACAGTGATGTGGTGGTACTTTGGGGCCTAAACCCAATTAACACCTTGAAGATCGCTTGGAGCTCAACCGACTGTGCAGGTCTTGAGTTCTTCCACCAGTTGAAGAAGTCGGGCAAGACAGTGATTGCGATTGACCCAATGCGCTCTGAGACTATCGAGTTTTTTGGTGACAACGCAGAGTGGATTGCTCCTCACCCAATGACTGACGTAGCCATGATGATGGGTATCGCACACACGTTAGTGAAACAGGGCAAGCACGATAAAGAATTCTTGGGTAAATACACAACAGGTTACGACGTATTCGAAGCTTACTTGATGGGTAAGGAAGACGGCGTAGAAAAATCTGCTGAGTGGGCGTCTGAGATCTGTGGTGTGCCAGTGAAGCAGCTTGAGCTACTTGCGGATATCTTCAGTAAGAACCGTACTATGCTGATGTCTGGCTGGGGTATGCAGCGTCAACAATACGGTGAACAACGTCACTGGATGTTGGTTACGCTAGCGACAATGCTAGGTCAAGTTGGCTTGCCTGGTGGTGGTTTCGGTCTTTCTTACCACTACTCAAACGGTGGTAACCCTGCTCGTGATGCAGGCGTACTTCCTGCGATTTCAGCGTCACTTGGCGGTGGTTCTTCGGCGGGTAACGATTGGGCTGTTTCAGGATCTGTGAACGCATTCCCTGTAGCGCGTATTGTTGAAGCGCTAGAAAACCCGGGTTCAAGCTACCATCACAATGGTCACAACCTAACGTTCCCAGAGATCAAAATGATCTGGTGGGCAGGCGGTGCGAACTTTACTCACCACCAAGATACCAACCGCTTGATCAAAGCTTGGCAAAAGCCTGAGCTGATTGTTATCTCAGAACCTTACTGGACAGCAGCAGCTAAGCACGCGGATATTGTTCTGCCAATTACTACATCGTTTGAACGTAATGATATGACGATGACGGGTGACTACAGTAACCAACACTTAGTGCCAATGAAGAAAGTGGTTGAGCCACAAGGTGAAGCTCGTAACGATTTCGATGTATTTGCGGACATGTCTGAGTTACTTGCTCCGGGTGGTCGTGATGTGTACACCGAAGGCAAGACCGAGATGGAATGGCTGTATGGTTTCTACAAAACCGCACAGCAAGGTGGTCGTGGTCAGCGTATCGTAATGCCTAACTTCAGCAAGTTCTGGGAAGATAATCAGTTGATCGAGATGAAGTGGAACGAGAAGAACGCACAGTTTGTTCGTTACGCTGATTTTCGTGAGAACCCAATCATGAACCCACTAGGTACACCAAGTGGCAAGTTCGAGATATTCTCAAGAACCATTGAAGGTTACCAACTAGATGATTGCCCAGCACACCCAACTTGGTTAGAACCAACAGAGTACACAGGCAACGCTAAAGATGGCGAACTGCAACTGATGACAGCGCACGCCGCGCACCGTCTGCATAGCCAGTTCAACTACGCGAAGATCCGCGAAGAGTATGCGATTGCAGACCGTGAGCCGATTTCAATTCACCCTGAAGATGCGAAAGCTCGAGGCATTAAAACGGGTGACTTGGTTCGTGCACATAATGGTCGTGGACAAGTATTGGTGGGTGCATTAGTGACGGATGGCATCAAACAAGGCTCTGTATGTATCCATGAAGGCGGTTGGCCTGATTTAGATAAAGACACAGGTCTATGTAAAAACGGTGGCTGTAACGTGCTTACGTTGGATATCCCGACTTCTCGTTTGGCGAATGGCTGTGCTGCAAACTCTGCGCTTGTGAAGATTGAAAAATACACAGGTCCAGTATTAGAACTCACGGCATTTGATCCACCTAAAAACGGCTAATCTTTAACAAGTAATAGCTAACTGAATGAAGCCAGCCTAATCGCTGGCTTTTTTTGATCCTTTTCTTGCGACGAAGACTATTACTCAGTGTCGGCTAGACAATCCATAATAATCAATGACATCTAAGCGAGAAATAAACTCATGAATCGAATCAATCCAAAGAAACTACTTCGCAGTAAATGGACGGCCGTTAGCCCTGTAAAGAAAGAAAAACACTTTATGGTCACAGAGGTAGAGTTTGAAGAAGGGGAGGTTATTCGTTGTTTGATAGAAGCGGTGATGACCAAACGAGAAGAAGACATCAATTGGCGAGAGCTTACTGATAATCAAAATTGGCTCCCAGGCTGGAAGTAGGGCTAGAAGCCTGTTTGATCAGAATCTGTTGTTCATGGTGAACTGCTGTTTATCGGATACTCGACGACTTCTGTTGCCAATATCTGAGCCCTTCAAGAACACCTTCCGCATGGGTTGCTCTACTGGTATACACATTGTCTCGGTCAGAAAGGTGCGCTACTTCAGGGTAATGGTTTGCTACCAAAATCGAGTTAACGCCTTCTATTGTCAACATTGAGGTGTCGTTAGCTGAATCACCGGCAACGCAAACCTGGTCAATGCTCAAGTCGTGTTGCTTCAAAAGATGGTGGATAGCGGTTGCTTTGTTGACTCCCTTTGGTGTGATGTCTAGATACCAGTCGTGTGAATACGTTAGGTGGACATCTAAGCCGTGTGACTGTAAGTGAGATTCGATCAATGCATGTTGTGGCTCAGACAGCTTACCTTCAAACGTCATCTTGTAATCACCTTGATGATTCTCTATACGCTCGCCCATAAAGTCGAGTGGTGCGAGTGCGGACTCTACTTTTGACTTATTCCATGAAGCCTCGAGTTGTTGGTGCCAGATATGGTCGGGCTTTTGAGAATGGTTATGATGAATCCTGGTGCCAACATCGCTGATAATACTGTGTGGTTCCGGGTAGTTGTTTGATGCTAAGCCGTCTTGAATAGAGGGTAACGTTCTTCCTGTTGCGATGATAAAGCGGATATCAGGTTGCTCGGTAAGGTAATCGAAGAATTGGTTAACTCCATGAGAAGAGCCTCCATCCAGCGTTCCGTCAAAGTCACACACCAGCATTTTTATCATTCGAATTCCTTGTCTTTTTCTCTCACTCATCGCGGGGAAATATCTATTTCTTTTATAAAGAATGGCTCAGCAGTGAGCACTCTACAAGTTGAATTCCAGCTTAGGTAATCGCCAATTGAGAGTTTGCAGCAAGTATCACAGTTGGTGTGACGTATTAAAATTCTTGGTTGAAAAGGTTGATTTCAACTCGCTGACTTTAGCCGGTTGACCTTTGGTTTTTAGGTAGAGATTGAGAGTTGATCTTATATTTTTTACCGAGCGAACTTTCGCCTCGGAAACATCATGAAAGCTTAATAAATGGTTCGTACTCGAATTGTTTGTGCACGAACTAATTATGGCTTTTGTTGGTTCATTCAGCCTATTAATCACTCTAATGTAAAATTAATATTCAATAATCTACGACTACGTAATACATAATATTGGCCGTACGCTTATCTAATTTATCCCTTTTATTATCAGTAGCTTGCTTTGTTTTTGCTTATTTTTGGTCTTGTTGTTGCTGGTCTGGTTTCAGTCTGTTGCCTTGTTTTACCGAACGAAGAACCTTGATTTACACGTGTCAATTACTTAGAGTGCTAATTGTTTTTCGGGTTTAAATAACCAATTTAAGTTTAAATAACTGATAAAGGATTAGATTACATGGATCCCATACTGGAAGTTAAGGGACTGTACAAGGTGTTTGGTGAAGACACCGACCGTGCTTTTACAATGATTAATGAAGGCGCAAATAAAGATAAAGTTTTCGAAGAAACAGGGCTAACGATCGGCGTTAACGATGTTTCTCTTAGTATTCAAGAAGGCGAGATTTTCGTCATAATGGGACTGTCAGGATCTGGCAAATCAACCCTAGTACGCCTTCTTAACCGCTTGATCGAACCTACCAAAGGCAATGTGCTTCTTCGAGGCAAAGACATTGCCCACATCTCAGAAGATGAACTCCGCGAAGTTCGCCGCAACAACATCTCCATGGTTTTCCAAAATTTCGCTTTGATGCCGCATATGACGGTTATCGAGAATGCCGCGTTTGGTCTAGAGCTTGCGGGTGTTGAAGTTGAACAACGAAAGCAATCAGCACTTGAAGCACTTGAACGTGTTGGCCTTGGCGCATATTCAGAATCTTACCCAGATGAACTATCTGGTGGTATGAAGCAGCGTGTTGGTTTGGCTCGTGCACTAGCATGTGACCCAGATATCTTGTTGATGGACGAAGCGTTCTCGGCGCTCGATCCTTTGATTCGTACTGAAATGCAAGATGAGCTTATTCGCCTTCAAAATGACGATAAACGAACCATTGTTTTTATCTCGCATGATTTGGATGAAGCGATGCGTATCGGTGACCGAATTGCGATTATGCAAAATGGCGAAGTGGTTCAAGTCGGTACTCCAGACGATATTCTTAGTAACCCAGCGAATGATTATGTCGAAGCTTTCTTCCGTGGTGTGAACGTAGCAAGCGTACTTACTGTGAAAGACATTGCGCGTAAGAAGCCAGCTGCGGTATTTAAAAAATCAGAACACGATGGCCCAGCGTCCGCTCTACAAATTTTGATGGATAACGACCGCGAGTACGGCATCGTAGTTGAGAAGAGCAGCCGTTACTCCGGCATTGTCTCTATCGACTCGCTTCGTAAAGCCCACAAAGAGAACAAATCACTCATCAGCGCACAGCTCGATGATGGACTAACGCTGAACCCTGATTTACCAATCAATGATGTGCTTGGCCTAGTTGGTGGTGTGCCTTACTCAGTGCCTGTTGTGGATGAGCAAGGTAATTACTTTGGCGTGGTGACTAAGTCACGACTGTTACAAACATTGGATAAGGGGTAGATCATGTCGTCTGAACAAACAAATAATGACCCATGGTCACAGTCTGCTCCTGCCGTTCAGCCATCAAGTGATCCTTGGGGTCAAGCCGCTGACACTTCACCATCGGCAGGTTGGCTAAGCAGTGAAACCGTAGAAACCATTCCTTTTGATCCTCTTAATCCTTTTGCAGAGGCAGTTTTGCCTGTTGATACGTGGGTTGAGTCTGGATTGAATTGGCTAGTTGAACACGGACGACCATTGTTTCAAGCAATTCGTGTACCTATCGATTTCATTCTAAGTTCATTTGAAACGGCATTGGTGTCTACGCCAGCCCCATTTATGCTCATCATTTTGTTCTTGGTGGCATGGCAGTTTTCAAACCTGAAACTGGGTGTTGCTACGGCAGTATCTCTTACTATGATTGGTTTGATTGGCGCTTGGTCTGAAGCGATGACCACGCTTTCACTGGTGATGACATCTGTATTCTTCTGCCTGTTGATAGGTTTACCTATGGGGATATGGCTCGCCCGAAGTAACACGGCGGCTAAATTCGTTCGCCCAATTCTGGATGCTATGCAAACAACGCCAGCCTTCGTTTACTTAGTACCCATCGTAATGTTGTTTGGTATCGGTAACGTTCCAGGTGTGGTGGTGACCATTATATTCGCACTGCCACCGGTGGTACGTTTAACCATTCTGGGTATTCAGCAAGTACCGGAAGATTTGATCGAAGCGGGTCATTCATTCGGTGCAAGCAAAAAGCAGATGCTTTACCGAATTCAACTGCCACTTGCATTACCAACCATTATGGCGGGCGTGAACCAAACACTGATGTTGTCGTTATCGATGGTGGTTATCGCATCAATGATTGCGGTAGGTGGTTTAGGTCAAATGGTACTGAGAGGTATTGGCCGTTTGGATATGGGACTGGCCGCTGTTGGTGGTTTAGGCATCGTTATCTTAGCCATCTTATTAGACAGAATCACCCAAGTACTGGGTGTCAATGCTGGTAATACAAAATTACGCTGGTATCGCATGGGACCTGTTTCCCTTGTACTGAATGTACTTAATCGCGGTAACAAATCAGAACTTCAATTAAGGAAAAACACCAATGAATAATTCATGGAAGAGTAAACTCGCAGTAAGCATCGTTTCTACATTAGCGGTATCGACTAACGTGTGGGCAGCAAGCCTACCGGGTGATGGCGTATCAGTTCAGCCTGTTCAATCGTCTGTAGCGGAAGAGACATTCCAAACATTGATCGTTAACCGTGCTCTAGAAGAACTGGGTTATGACGTGAAATCAACTCAAGAAGTGGATTACAACGTAGGTTACACTTCAATTGCAAAGGGTGATGCAACGTTCCTAACAGTAGGTTGGTTCCCGCTTCATGCTGACAAATACACAATGGCTGGTGGTGATGAGAAATTCTACCGTGAAGGCCAATATGTAAGCGGCGCTGCTCAAGGTTACCTAATTGATAAGAAAACGGCTGAAAAGTACAACATCACTAACATTGGTCAATTAACCGATCCAAAAATCGCGAAGCTGTTTGATGCGGACGGTGATGGTAAAGCAGATCTAACAGGCTGTAACCCAGGTTGGGGTTGTGAGATGGTGATTGAACATCAACTTTCAGCGTTCAAACTGGACGATACGGTGACTCACAACCAAGGTAACTACGCTGCAATCATCGCAGACACGATTTCTCGTTACCAAAAGGGTGAATCAATCCTTTACTACACATGGACACCTTACTGGGTAAGTGGCGTACTGGTGCCTAACGAAGATGTGGTTTGGTTAGAAGTACCTTTCTCAGCACTTCCTGGCGAACGTTCGAACGTGGATACGACGTTATCTAACGGTAAAAACTACGGCTTCGAAATGAACTCAATGCGCATCATTGCGAACAAAGAGTTTGCTAAGAACAACCCATCAGCAGCGAAGCTTTTCGAAATCATCAAACTTAACATCAATGATGTAAGTGCTCAGAACATGATGATGAGTAAAGGTAAGAACAGCTCTGCGGATATCGAAGCGCACGTAAACGGTTGGATCAAAGCGAACCAAAGCACGTTCGATGGTTGGATTACAGAAGCGAAGAAAGCTGCACTGTAACTTAGACTTGGATTTGTTCTGTCTTACCAGACATTTTGATTTGAAATGATGAGCGTGTTGAGTGATTGTGTAGAGTCACTCAATCACCTTCAAACCAAGTGAAAGGGCGACAAGAGTGAACATTATAAAGCCAGCAGTCCATTTGGATTGCTGGCTTTTTGTTTTCTGTTTCTATTTTTGAGCTTCTAGCTGTTAATTACAGCTCTAGCGTTCGCCTTGAACTTCGAAGTTGTCGCTGACTAAGCGAGCGCAGCCATCGGCTTCAAGTGCCCAGTGTTCATGATGTACAACGCCAAACGCTTTGTTCATTGTCCAACTCGCGGTAAGAATGTAACCGCCGTCTGGGTGCTCTTCCCATTTTACATCGGTGTAATCAACGTCTTTGAAACCTTGGTCGATGATGTTTTGCCAAAATGCTTGAATCGCTTCATGACCTTCAAAAGTACCAAATGGACGCGCTTCCATTACACAGCTTTTAGTATATTGATCGGCACAACCTTTCGCATCTTGGTTGTTGAAAGCCTTTTGCCACGCGTTAATGCCTTGCTTACATGCTTCTAAAATTTGGTTGTCTAACATTGTCTTTCTCCATAACAGTCTTGTTTCGAGCACTGTCTTTTTTATTTGGTATTTCGATAAGTTGAATTGAGTTTAGTCTTGGAAATTGATTTTAAAAACAGAGATAATAGAAAATACTGTTTGTAAAAAGAGAACAATAAAATGAGTAAGCTAAAGCAGATGTCGATTTTCGCTCATATCGTGGAACAAGGCTCAGTATCGGCCGCGGCTGAAAAACTAGAGTTGTCTAAATCTGTTGTCAGTCAGCATCTAAAAATTTTAGAGCAAGAGCTCGGTGCTTCGCTTCTTAAACGAACAACGCGAAGACAAACCTTGACCAGTATGGGGGAACGTTTCTATCTAAGCTGTAAGGATATTAATGTAATCGCCGAATCGGCATGGGATATGGCGAAAGCTGAGTTGGAAGAACCCCAAGGTCGGATTCGTATTACTGCTCCAAATGCACTGATGGACTTGTTGGTTGCGCCTGTTATTGCGGATTTAATGAAGCAATACCCGAAACTAAAGCCTGAGCTGATCAGTGATGATCAACACTTGGATTTCATGGATCACGATATTGATCTCGCGGTACGAGTGGGTAGCTCGCGCGACAGTAATCTTAAGCAGAAACGGTTAGGCGAGTTTAAAGACGTGTTGTGCGGCGTAGAAAGCATGCGAGAGCGTGAACTTGAATCAATTCCTTATATTGCTAACTCATGGCAGGGAAAACAGGTGACTCATCATTTTAGTTCTCAAACTGAGCAGGACTTTGTCTACCAACAGCAAGCTAGTTGCGTCACCAATTCGTTCCACAGTTGCCTTGCACTGATTAAATCAGGTGTTGGTATCGGTGTGATTCCAGATTTCTGCATTCCTCAGTTATTTGGTGATGTTGTCGACGTGCTGCCAAGCTTTGAATTACCCACCAACACGGTTTATGCGCTAAACCCATTTGCTTCAAATACGCCTATCGCCATCAAGCTGTGTATCCAAGCGTTGGAAGAAAAGCTTAAGCAGAATTTAGTATAAGCTTTCTATCGTTGGTAAAATCCGGTGCTTAACCATATTTACTAATAAAAGAAATAACATGTTTATTACTCAGTAATTCGATCTTGTCGATAGTCAGTACGCAATAGCGGTAGTTTTTGTTTTTGAAGGTGATGTTCGACTTTTGTTCTGTTGGTTCTGAAAACTTCCATATTTCAAATCCGATGTTCTTCATAAGTTCCAATGCACTTGGGTTCTTTATGATCATGGAATACTTTTTAATCTTAGTATTGCTTGCAAGAAGCTTCATATCGGAAATCAGGTTCGCAATAGATTGTTCACGCTTCTCAGAGTGACCGCTAACCACAATGTAATTTAAGTTATGATTAGAATCTAAAGAGCAGGCTTGCTTAATATGTAGATGTTTATTTTGGTATTGCTCGAACACCTCTTCGTTGAAGAAAAAACCTAGGCTATGACTAACAATATCGCCATTAACATCGACCATTTTTCTGCCATGCGCCTTTTTTTCACTGCAATAGAGAAACAGGTCGATGGTATCAAGGGCTGAAGGATCCATCTTTGTATATTGTGAAATCAGCTTTATTCTATCTATTACTGCTTTGTCATTCTGATCTGTCATTAGTGGCATGATCTGACAGTCGCAGCCTTCTTCTATTTCCCCTTTAGAGATAGACGATATTCGGCTTTGAAACGAAAAGAACCTCTCACGAAGGAAGTCTTCAAGTAATGCACTGTCTTCGTTATCTTCTGAATCAAAGGATTTCAACGTTGTATACAAGTCCAGACCAAGGCAGTCCAATAGCTTTAGGGCTTTGTAATTACTTGGTTTTACTTTGCTATTTTCCCATCGATTTATCGTTACGACATCTACAGAGCTGAATTCATCATCTAAGTGATTAATGTATGCCGCAAAATCCTTTTGCGTTAACTTCAATTTCTTGCGCGCTTCGCGCAGTAATTGCGGAAATTTCATCATGGTAGAATATTCATCTTTGATTAGTGACATTACGTTCCGATTAGTCAGATAGTCTATTTTATCAATCGTTAATATACAGTAGCTATAATATTTATTTTTGAATGTAATATTACATTTTTTAGCAGAAGGTTCTGAAAATTTAAATACTTCAAACCCCACACTCTTCAAGAGTCTCATCATATTGGGGTCTTTTACTAAAACAGAATATTTTTTAATGTTTTTGTTCTGAGAAAGTAACTGTATATCTGAAACTATATGCTCAATAACATGATCTTTTGTCTCTGAGTGTGAGCTTATATTAAAATAATTTATGCTTTTGCTTGAATTTAAAGAGCAGGCCATTCTTAGATCTAGCTCTTGAGTTTTTAATGTCTCAAATTGATGGTCTTCAAAGAAAAAGCCTACGTTGTGACTCACAATGTCGCCATCTACATTGATCAGTTTGTGACCATGTGCTTTTTTCTCACAGTAGTAGAGATATAAATCAATTTGGTCCAATGGCGAAATATCGACTTTTGTGAATTTAGAAAGTAGTTTGATTCTGTCGATAACGCCAGTGTCACACGGCTCTGACATTAAAGGCAGTGACTTAAAGTTGCGTTCGCCTTGTTGTTGATTCAGGCCTGATAGAGCTGAAATTCTACTTTGAAATGAGCCATAGGATTCGTTTAAAAACAGTTCGATTAGTGTGTCTTTTTGTTCGGACTTAAAGCTCTTTATTGTCTCAAACAAATCTCCGCCAAGGTGCTGTAAGATCTTGAGTGCTTTGTATGTACTAGGCTTTACCTTACTGTTTTCCCAACGATTTATCGTTACGACGTCAACCGCATTAAACTCATCGTCCAGCTGATTTAAGTAGGTTGCAAACTCTGTTTGTGTAAATTGAAGTTCCTTTCTGAAGTTACGTAACAACTGTGAAAACTCACTCATTAAAACATTAACCTTCTGATAATTAACTCAATGTCTTGATTCTAGTTTAGACATCGGATTCTCTATTTAACATCTTCAGTAATTTGTTTTTTACGGATGTTAATTGTTCGGATTATTTGAACTGTATGTTGCGCATGTCCCTAACAGGCTAAGTGCCAAATTAGTGACGTCAAATCTATGGCTTTTTGCCTAGACACTTGTCAATCTACTGTGAAGTGCGCGTTAATGTTCAGATACAATCTTGCCTTTTTCTTATCCATTCTATTGTTTCCATTTGCCTCCTATGCGGATACAACGGGTCTTGTTATGGATCTGTCTATTGACAGCGTGTCTTACGACAACGACCAAGAGGTGGCTTATACGCTTGTTTTAACGAATGAGTCGGATAAAGCTATCGCTGAGTTGGACGTTAAAGATGAGCTGTTAAATATCTTAACGACAGATGACCAAGGGAATAATGTCAGCGCGTTCTCGCAAGTCTCGACTCAAGCGCAATCCTCCTTCCTGTCATCTCCAGGTGATTACAGTCGCTTCGGAAACTTAGATGCATCAGGTGTGCGTATTGCGGCTGGTGGGTCGGTGACCTACACCATGGTCGCCACCGTTTCTGCTGACGCAGCCGGTACGATTGATAACGTCGCAAGTGCGAGCACTGGACTATTGGATGCTGTTGAATCAAATACAGAATCCATTCAGCGTGGTGTGTACCAACATGATGTTGTTGTTTCAGTCGATAAGACGAACTATCAACTCAATAACAAACTCACCTACAAGATTAAGGTTTCGAACACTGGCGATACGTTTATTCAGACGATCGACGTTCAAGATGTCATTTCAGACATAAAGGCACTCAATATTGAAGGGGCTTTGCAACAAGCCTTTACTGACAACGTTAACTCAGTAAGCAAGGTTGAAGGCAGCAAAAGCGATCCAGGCACCTTCGCCGAATCAGGGGACTTATCAGTAAGTGCTGCGTCGATTGATATAGGTGGGTCAGTGACTTACGAAATTCAAGCGACCGTTGCCGACAATTTAGTCGGCGACATTGTTAATGACGGTATAACCGCTGAAACACGCGATGACTTGGTCACAGTTGATGAGGTTATCACTCCACCCACTGAGCCTAGTATCACCCTGACACATACCTTGAACCAATCGGATAACTACCTAGTCGACGATGAGTTTTCCTATACGGTCACGGTTGCTAACCAAGCAAACACTGGTATCGCGTACCATTATTCGGTTCAGCAGTTTCTTGCGGATCTTGAAACCGATCTAGGCAACGATGTCAGCAACGAAAAGAACGCAACTGACACGGTTGGTAACCCTTACGATTTTTGGACCAATGAAGTGACCTCGATCGGTTCTAATAGCCTTTCTGAACTCAATGTATCTGGAAAGGAGTCCAACAAGTCACTAGAAGACAAAGTGTCTATCTATCCCGGTGAGCAGATTGTTTATTCCGTTGTAGTGGACGTTAGCCCTGTGTCTATTGGTCAAATTCCCCAAGTTGCAGCCCGAGTGGTTGATGCTGATGGCCTCGCAGATTCTGGCGATGCTTTGGCTAATATTCTTGATTCGAAAGGCGTTCTGACGACGTCATCAAGTCAAATTACACGTAATAAGAACACCACAGATACGACTTATGTTCCGGGGATAGTCGGTGATAACGAAGTGGTCTATGACATTGTTATTTCTAACAAGGACACAGAGTTCTTCGCCAACGATATCGAAGTTGTCGATAAATTTGCTTGTATCGTGACAGAGCAAGCGGATGGCTCTAATGCTTCAGCATTTTCCGAGTGGAAGCTTGAAGTCGCTGATAGAAGTGGTGAAGGATCGAATTATGGTTCATTTAATTACAATACTTGGACAACAAACGACATCAATTTGAAAGTCGACCTCGCACCTGAGGGCTTCGTTCATTATAAGCTGACCGCAAAAGTGGCAGATACCAGTGTGGGGCAGATTGTTGATGATGGTACCGATGCCGGCTTGTGCTTAGGGGATAACTTAGGCGAGTCGGGTTCTGGCGTCCAAATGCCAAACTCGAAATTAAAGGTCCAAAAGGAAGTGGATTCTCGTTACTACTCAGCTGGCGGTACCCTGAACTACGACATCACGGTAGAGAATAACGGTGACGGCTATGCGATTGATATACCGGTTTATGATGATTTAGTCTCTGTCATGACTCAGTCTATTAATGATACACCGACTAAAGCGTATTTGAGCTGGATTATTACTGCGAAATCTTATGCCTCTGACGGCTCAATTTCGACAAACAGTGATCCCGGCTTTACTGATGACATAGAAGGTAATCAGAAGAATCAAAAGATCTTAGATGTGAAGGCAAAGCTAGCTCCACACGATAAGATCGTTTATAGCATTGCCGCGATCGTAAACCCCATTGCCGATGATGAAATCCGTAATGAAGTGACGGTTGACAGCGTACTTTATTCCGATAGAGGCTCATACCCACGAGATTACTACTTAGTATTGGATAAGCGTGTTGATGGTCATGACGAACAAAACGCGTATACCGACACCACCAATACTGTCACTTATACGATCAGCATTACCAACCCAGCAGGGAACGGTTTCGCCTCTAACATCAATGTTAAAGATGAAATCAGTACCATAGAAGCAGAGTTACTTCACGAGCCGGGTGAAACCAAGCCCGTGTTCTCTTCGTGGACGATCAGTGCAGAAAGAGAGGCAGACTCCCCGTGGGTGAAAGCCGTGACTGACCCTGGATCGTTCTCGGATAACAATGATCTGGATGCCACCGCTCAGATCCCGCCAGGTGCGACGATTACTTATACCATTGTTGGGACACTCGATCGCAGTGTCGACAGTGAGATTCTTTGGGGAGCATTCACCAATACCGCAACAGTGACGGGACCAGATACTAATCTATCGGATACGGTACGTACCTATCCTAGCGAGCCGAATCTTGTAGTCGCTAAGACCGCTCAAAATACCGACTTTGTTGTAGGTGAGCGCGCTACGTTCGATATTTATATCTATAACCGCGGTGTTGGCTATGCAAATGACGCAACGGTACAAGATAGTATTTCAGCGCTTAACTTCTTTAATAGTTGGACAATTGTAGGTTCGACCAACACAGATAAACCGGGTTCTCGTTACGGTGACATTGCTAACGACACTGACATCGATACCGACGTTGATATCACTCCCGGAGGGTGGGTTCACTATGAGGTGAGCGGCATTGTTAAGTCTGACTATGAAGAAGAACAAGTATCGAACCGTGTTGATGTTTACGATCCTATTACAGACCGTGACCACAGCTCTTCCGCTCAAATAGATAACTCACACAGTACCTATGACATCAATGTTTCATTAGCCAAAACGACCGATGTTGTCCGCTACACGCCGGGTGAAGATCTCACCTACACCATCGTTATTGGCAATAACAGCGACACTGATGAGACCGATCTTATCTTCATGGATCGCCTGAGTGAGATCACTACTACGCTAGCGAATGATAAAGATGGTGAAGTAGAAGATGTTCTTAATCAAAACCCGTTTGACTATTGGTCTGTTGATACTGGCTCTGGTTTCGGCCCTCAAACGACTGAAGATGTGGAGTTCCCAGTTTCAATTCCGGCCAAAGACTTTGTCACGGTGCGTATTAAGGCGCATGTCAAAGACAATGCGGTATCTAACGGTGTAGCGGACAGAGACGGCGGCATAATCCGCAACGAAGCCGTGCTGATTCATGATGATAATGCCGGTTGTACTGACGATTGTGAGTATGCCAAACGTGCCGTGGCTGAAAACCATCAGGTACATAATAACGGCGGCGTTGTTCGCACTACTAACATTAACCGCTACTCTCCGGGAGATGAGTTGACTTATACCATTAGGTACAACTCTCAAGATGGACATGGTTATCGAAACAACGTAGACGTTAACGAACTGATTAATGACATATCAGTGGAGCTACAAGATGGCAATTCAGGTAATCCATTTTTCGATGATTCGGTAGGTTCAAACAAGTTTACGGTGGCGGTTGCTAAGAGCGATCCTGCGAACGCGGGTACAACAGATGGTACCAAAGACGGTGATGTTGCGAACGACACTGACATCGTAACCTCGATTGATATCGATGCTGGCGAAGACGTGACTTACACAGTAACAGGTACCGTAAGACCGGATGCGGTCGGTGATATTCATTATCGAGATACCGTCGTGATTCCCGATGACTACCATTTAGATTTTGATAAAACGACTGATGAAGCGGTGTACGAGCCCGCTCAAACCGTGACCTATCACTTAGTGATTGAGAATGACGGCAAAGGTAATGCTCACGATATTCCAATCGTCGATAACCTCGAAGATATTACGGTCAGCTTAGTGGATGGTAATACAGGACCAGCGTATTCAGATTGGACCATCACATCGATCGCAACTGGAACCGATTCTGAGTATGTGGATGCGGGCGCAGGTGCTGGCAATGTTTACACATCAACCAACAGTAACTTAAATGTTGAAGCCGATATTCCGATGGGCGCTAAGCTTGAGTACCAAGTTGTCGCGACCATCAATGACAAAGCCAATGGCGATGTTGTTAACGTTCTAACCGTTGATGGCGACACCATTTCTCATGATATTCAGCAAGAAGCTCGTAAAGTTGATTTTGAAAAGAACATTCTGGCGTATTACGACACGGATGAAAACGAACTGGTTGGCGCAACTAACTACATGCCAGGTGGTTATGTTGAATATGAAATTTTAATTGAGAACATTGCGAGCGCCCACGTTGATGATATGAGCTTGCGTGATGACATCGACCAAATTAACACTCAATACTTTGATGGAACGCGTGGCCCTGCATTTGATAGCTGGACGATTGAAACATTCACTGATAGCTCAGGTATTTCCAACCCAGATGTTGATAACTCAATCCAAGACAATAAGCCGATTGATACTCACTTCGATATCTCGGCAGACAACTTTGGCCGAGCTGCATCGTCAGCGTTTGTCCGCTATGTCATAAAAGCCAAGATCAGTCCGAAAGCGGTTGGTTCTTTTACCAACAAAGCTTTCATCGACGAAGACAATGGCAATGAGTTGATCGCGGTATCGCCACCATCAACGATGGCAGATCCTGAAGTCACGTTCTCTAAAAAAGCGTTTTATGATGCAGGCTTCTCTTCGCAAAAAACTGAATATTCTCAAGCTTCTGGTGAGAGTGAGGTTTATTACCGCGTTGAGATTAAGAATGCGGGTGATGGTATTGAATATGGTTCTCGCCTAGAAGATGCGATTTCGGAAATTCAAACTCGTATTGCAGAAGACAGCACCACAACAGGTGGTGATCCTGTTGGACAACCGTTCCTGGCTGGCTGGGAAGTTAGCCTAGATAAAACGGTTGCGACAGGCTCTATTACCGACGCGATTGACTTTGTACCGGGCAATAACATCGATATTGATAACGACATTGTTATCGCGCCTCAAGAAAGCCTAACGTTCACTATTCATGCTCAAATTCGTGAAGATGCATTGGGCGATATTCAAAACAAAGCGAATTATGACGGTAAGGTTCGTACTGCGACTCTAATGCCACTAGGAAATAATATCAGTGTTGAAAAACGCGTGGTGTCGATTAACGGCAACCCGTTCAATGATGGGGATACCTATCTGCCGGGTGACGAAGTTGAGTATGAATTTGTGGTCACTAACACTGAAAACGGTTGGGCGAATGATATTCAGATCAAAGACACAATCACAGACATTCAAGTCGAAGTGATTGGCGGTAAAACGGAATCCGCTTTTGTTTCTGGCGATATCACCCATGAAGTCAGCAATGGTATTGATGCCAACGCTGATACTTATGTACCAAGCTACAACACCAGCGGCAACCTTGATATTGATACCGATATTGCCGCGGGAGAAGGGCTGACCTTTAACTTAACCGGTGTCGTTCGTGACGACGCTTTGGGCACGATTGATGCGAACCAAGTGACCGCAGGAAGTGGCTCTGCAACGTCGCAAGTGATCCCCCCTAAAGATGCCGAGCTCGATTACTTCAAAACCTTGGTGTATACCGATGGTGAATCGGCAGGGTGTTCTGTTCCTTCCAACGATGGCATCGGTTGTACTTACGCACCACGTGGTGATGTTGAGTATCAAGTTACGTTAGAGAACACTGGCGATAGCATCGCAAATGACGTGAGTGTTATCGATGCGATTCACACCATCAAAACCGAAGATGGCGATGATGCGTTCTCTAGTTGGACAACGGCTATTGCGGTTGAACCTGTTGGCACTTACGACGTGCAAGGTAACTACAACGGCAGCGTACCATTGAATGCAACTGTCGATCTTCGTCCTGGTGAGCGTATTGTGTTTGACGTGAAAGGCAGAGTTTCTACGTCAGCGACAGGTACCATCACCAATACAGCACAAGTGAATGGCGATAACACCAACGATATTGTCCTCAACCCTGGCCGCTCGAACATTCTAGTTGATAAGTGGACAGATACACCTACGTACGTACCTGGTGGAACAGTGAATTACTACATCGACATCACCAATGACGATGTGGATTCTGGCCTGTTTTCGATTCGTGACATCATCAGCGGCTTTGAAGTCGAAATCGTCGATGGTTCAATGAAAACGGCATTGACAGAATGGACGGTTGATTATGATGTGCTTTATAACTCGGCGCCGTCAGATCTCAACGCTAATGACTTCTCAGAGCTTGATAAGCTAGTTGGTCAAAACAGTCCAGACATCGATTTACCTGTCGAATCGATCAAGATGGCAGGGCGTGACGATGCCGGTACGGGTGGCGGCGATAAGTACACAGTTGTCCGTATTCACGTCCAAGGCAAGGTACGAGATGACGCGATTGGGCGCTTTACCAATACGGCTTATCTACGACATGGTTTGGACGATTCGAAGATCGCTCGCTTACGAGAAGGCTTTATCACTCCGAAGTCGGGTCAATTGGTTCTAACCAAAGAAACGACGCCAATTGCAGAACCTGATGCTAAGTATCAACCGGGTCAACCTATCTCATACAAGATCACCGTGGCTAACACAGGTGAAGGTTACCTTGTCGATCAAGTCCTGACGGATCGCATCGATACCATCATGACAGAGGTGGCTAACAGCCCAGATCAAGAGCAAGCGTTGACAGGTAATTGGATCATTAGCGACGAACAGCTTGATGGCAGTGGCGATCCAGCCCTGAACGCTCGCAAAGATGTGGTTAATAACGCACAGGGTTATAGTGCGACTTACAGCATTCACCCGGGTGACAGTTATTCATTTGTCGTGACCAACACTGTTAATGATAAGGCCAAAGGCGAGATCACTAACGTCGTTAAAGTTGATAGCGACGACGGTGAGCACTCTGCAGACGCGACCTACATTCCAGAAGATGCGCAAGTTGAGATCACTAAAGATGTCGATAAAGCAGAGTACCTTCCGGGAGAAACACTTCAGTACACCGTGACCGTTAAGAATAACGGCTTAGGTTGGGCTGAAGATGTTGCTATTGAAGATGCGCTGAAGTCGGTTGAAACCACGATTGCAGGTGGTACGACTGAACAAGCTTTTGACCCTGCTTCAATCCAAATATCGGCGGTATCGACAACCGGTGAAACCCCAGTACCGGATGCAACCCGTGGTGAAGACCTTCATGAGACGCTCGATATTGCGCCTCAAGACAGTATTGTTTTCACTATTCAAGTTGCGACTAATCCGTTGGCGACAGGCGATATTACTAACATCGCATCAGCGACCTTTGACGGCACAACATTTGATGACAGTGCTACCAGTACACCAGTGTTGGCGACGGTTTCGGTCAAGAAGACGGTTGATACGCCATCGTATGAAGTAACCAAGCTGATTAACTACGACATCACCGTAACCAACAGCTCTGATGCGTTTGCATCTGGTGTTCAACTTCAAGACATCATCAGTGACATTCAAGTCGACACGACCGCGGATAAACAAGAGTCGGCATTCCTACTATGGGAAGTGAGCTTTGACGCCTCGGATGATCGCTCTGTTGTCACTCCCAAGACGTTCGACTTGAGTGAAGATATCGATGTGAGTATGGATGTGGCGCCACAAAGTACCGTGACATTCCATGTTAAGGCGTTGATTCGTACGACGGCGATTGGCGATATCAGTAACACGGCAACCATCACTTATAACGGAACACCACAAGACTCAACGGTAGTCATGACACCGAAAGACTCTGAGTTTGTTGCGACGAAAACTAACGTACAAACCGAGTATGAGCCGGGTGGTGAGCTGGAATTCTTGATTACCATTGAAAACACCTCTAACAACTACATCAGCGATTTAAGTGTTGTCGATGACATGAGCACGATAGAGGTGGGCTATTACGATGGTACCACTGGGCCTGCTTTTGTTGCTGGAACCACTTCTTTGGTTGTTGAGTCAACCACGGTAGGAACGACGACGGAGCAAATTAGCCCGATTGAGTACAGTGTGGATATTGCACCGCACGGCACAGTTGTGTTCCGCTCAAAAGGCACCGTAGTCGATACCGCGACCGGACACATCATTAATACTGCGCAAGTAGATGGCGGCGATGTTATCAGTCCTCCAGTTCAAACAGTTGCGGCTGTGGTTCAAGCTGAGCTGTTTACCGATGCCCCGTATTACGTGCCGGGAGAGCAGGTTGAGTATCACTTAGTGGTGCAAAACATAGGCCGAGGTATAGCCAAAGATGTCGCGCTTTACACCCAGTTCTCTGAATCCATGGGTGATCATATTGATGGTAATTTTAGTAATGCGTTTGATGAATGGACACTAACGGCAACATCAGAAGGGGCTGAAACTCAACCTGGCACCTTTGATGACGACAAAGACCTGTTCACCTTGGTCGACATATCGCCGGGCGGCAAGATTGATTACACGTTCACATTGACGGTCAACGAAGACATGCTGACTAATATCGATGTGCTTGGATACTACCTCGACTTAACTGGTAGCCCAGCGATGCGCGCTCGTTCTAAAGGCATGTTGGCCTCTGAAACCTCGATGCAGGCAGTGGCAGATCAAGTATCTGCTTTGGATTTGCCGCCAGTGGGTGCTGATCTGGTTGTTGAAAAACGTTCTGATAAGCCTGAATACACCGAAGATGACGACAGTGTCACTTATTACTTAGCCGTGACCAACAACGGTCAAGGTAACGCGGCTAATGTTCGTCTAACCGATGAGATCAGTGGACTACAAAACAGCACAGGTAATAAAGTCTTTACCGATTGGACAATTGAAGGTGTGGAAGTCGACGATTCGGGCGCGGTTATTCAGCGTCTTACTTTCCCGTCGAGCAAAGACCTAGACACTACCGTTAACCTGAAATCCAACAAACGAAATGCTTACGCGTTTGAGATCGTGGGTACGCTAGGTAAGGGCTTGGATGACGACATTACCAATACCTTCACGGCGACTGAATCTGACGGTACTGAAACCAGCGACAGTGTAACTACTCATATCAAGAAGATTCCTGATAATTCTGGAGAGTTGGAGCTGACCAAGTCTGCGTTGCAAGATACCGCGCAAGTGGGTGATGCGGTTGAGTACGAGATCATCGTTGAGAACAACAATGAATCTTACTTTAAGAACGTGACTGTGGAAGACCGTTACCCAGGTGGTCTGAAATACATCGTGGATACATCAGAAGTTGTGCTAAGCGGCATTGATGGTGAGTTCGGTACGGAAGACGATCAGGTTATCTCTCAAGATCCATCAGATACGGGCAAGTTAATGTTCACATCGTTGAACTTTGATCCGGGCGAGAAGCTGCGTATTCGTTACTTATTGCGTGTCTCGGTAGGTGCCACTTTTGGTGATTACATCAACACCGCAGTAGCGAAGGTTGATGGCTCGGCTGTTTCTAATGAAGACACCGCCAAAGTGACCATTGAGCCGGACAAGGTGTTCGATACCTCATCGATCATCGGTAAAGTTTTTGAAGATCATAACAAAGATGGATTCCAAGCTGATGCAACCGCGTTTGATGTTGAGCTAACTGCGAACTTATCAACACAAGGCTACATCGCTGATTCGACGCACATCATTCGTGATGGTCAAGACGTTGCTATTCAAGATGGTGCGATAACCACTGCACTTGAACAAGGTTTGGAGCTTGGTGACCTTTGGGGACATTCAGTGAACCGAACACTGCCAGAAACCAGCAAAGTGGTGATTCAATTTAAAACTCGCACACAGCAAAGCTTTGATTTCTACGTCACAACCGATGCGGGCTCTCGTATCGAGTTCGACGCACAAGGTCAGATTCAGTTTAAGCATGAATCGGACAAGAAAAAGGGACTGAGCGCGGAAAACCTCAACGTAACCAGAAACCTGTATCGCGATGGCGAGGATTACCTGTGGGAAATCGTTATCGAGAACAAAGGTATTTACGAAGATGGTATTCCGGGCGTTAAGTTGATGACGGTTGAGGGAATCGTTATTTACACAGACCAGTACGGTCGTTACCACGTGCCCGACCAATGGGTACTCAATAAGAAAGGTAAGAACTTCCTCGTGAAGTTGGACACTGATTCGCTCTCCACCTCCATGGAAGTGGTGAGCGAAAACCCAAAAGTGTTGCGAATTACCCCGAACAAGCTCACCAAGTTCAACTTTAGCGTTCATCGCAAAGACCAACAAAGTGAACAGAAGTAAGCCATTGGAACCGTAACTGGAAATTGTATGAAAGTATTTAGTAAGTCTCGTTTAGCGACGTGTGTGTTAACGGCCATTCCTGTGATGGCGGTAGCGAAAGACACAGGTAAGCTTGAAAAACTCGGTTCTGAGACGACTGGCATTGAAATCACCAAGCCGAACCAAGACCAAGACAGCTCGCGTATTTACTTAGAGCAAGGCGCTATTTGGGCAAGCCGTGACATCACTCGCTTTGACCCAGTATTAGATGTCAGTGTCAGCGATGAATTAGAAGTCGAACAAGGCACACTGCGTGACAGCGTCGGTTTCACCATTACCACCAACTACGGTTACTACATCAAAAAGTACCAGTTGGAAGTGTACCGAGTGGGTGACTTTGGTCTGTCTGAGCCAATCGCTGTGCTTGAAGGCGATAAACTGGCGAACGACTCTGACATCAATTGGGATGGTCAAACTGATGTTGATTATCAGTTTGAGGTCGGTGAGCAGCTGATGTTCCGCCTAAAAGCGTGGGACAAAGATGGCAACATGGATGTGACCACCGTTGGTGTGACTGACTTAGTCAAGCCGGACTCTGAAGTCGATATCGACCGAAACGATAACGACGATGAAGAGAGCAAAGATAAAAGCTACGGCCAAGCTAAGTTGATGCGTCACAACATCCCGACCAATGCGGGCTTAGCGAAATTTATCGGCACCGGCTTAAAGGGCGTAGATAAAGTCATCATCGGTGAAGATGAATTTGATGTCGAAGATGGCAACTTATACGCAGAGCAGTACTTACCTACAGACTCCTACATTTTCCCAACCAAGGTTGTGTTTGATAACGGTGATGAACGCCGTTACAAGCTGTACGTTCGTATTCCAGATACTTACTACGCACAAACCGGCTTGGCTGATCTTTATGTTGGTAAGAACAATGTGTCTGGTAATAGCGATGCATTAAGTGTGGATGACCAGTACCAAGATGACATCTATAACCAAGGTCGTTTAGCGTACTTTGGTCAGGGTAAATTTGGCGACAAACTTCGTGTAACGACTCACTTTGATACGCGAGAAAGTGAAATCAAAGACATGTTCAAACATCCGTTCGCCTCCGACGATTCGGATGTGTTTGATATCCTCGAAGACGACGATGAGCTTTATTACGGCAACTATGGCGATAGCTCAAACATCGAAAAAGTGGTCAACACCAAGGGCAAGGTTTACCTCAATGTGGAATACGATAAGTCTCAATACTTGTGGGGTAACTACAACACGGGTTTAACAGGCACCGAGAACAACGATTACAACCGTAGCCTCTATGGTTTCAAAGCTGACTATCGTACTCGCGATACTACACAATATGGTGAAGATCGCTTGAACGTGGTCGGTTTTACCGCAGAAGCAGATTCGTTGTATGCACACGATGAGTTCTTGGGCACAGGCGGCTCTCTGTACTTCCTTCGTCATGGTGAAGCGGTACCGGGAAGTGACAAAGTTTACGTCAAAGTAAAAGATGAATCTGGCTTAGTGCAGAATGAAATCCCACTTGAGCCGGGCGTCGACTATGACTTTGACCCGTACCAAGGTCGCATTATTTTGACCAAGCCACTCGATAACATTCTATCCGACAGCTTTGGCAGCGTGATTGAAAACGGCGATGATTACGAAAACTTTCTGGTTGTCGACTATGAGTACGTCCCACAAGGTTCAGATTCATTAGATGCGATGTCTTACGGTGGTCGTGCTAAAGGTTGGATCAACGATTACGTTGGTGTTGGCGTGACGTATGCGACTCAAGAAAAGGACAATCAAGATTACGAGTCTTATGGAACGGACTTAACGTTGCGTGCAACAGAAGGTACCTACATTAAGGCTGAGTTTGCACACAGTGAAGGCAGGCAAACCGAGTCGAATTTCGTCTCTACCGATGGTGGTTTAACCTTTACGCCCATTGGCGATACGTTAGAAGATCGCGAGGGTGACAGTATCCAAATAACGGCTGTGACTAGCCTTTACGATCTTGCTCCAACCATCTTTGGTGCCGTTGGCAATGACCTTAAGCTTTGGTACCGAGACAAAGACGCGGGATACAGCTACGCGAGCAGCAGCGATGACCTTGAACAAGAAGCTTACGGTGCTGAACTTCGTTTACAAGCTACCGATCGCTTGGCGGTTCTCTCTCGCTTCTCGACCAATGAAGAGCGCGATGTCGATGGTAATCTAGAAACAGATACTGAAACGATTGAGATTGAGACTCAAGTTAAAATCACCGAGCACATTAAGGTTTCGGCGGCAGGGCAACAAACTGAAGAGCTTAACCAAAACGACGAGCACAGTGATGCCACCTTAGCGGGTGTGCGTTTGGAATACATGTGGGACAGTGAGAACAGCGTTTACGTCAAAGGGCAAAAGACCGTCGACCAGTCGGATGACTATGATGAAAACGACAGCGCGTCGATTGGTGCTGAATTCCAAGTGTTGGAAGACTTGTCTCTTGGTGGCGAATACACCGATGGCGACCGAGGCCAAGTAGCAGAAGCGACTGTGACTTACGATGTAACCGATGACCACTCAACCTACGTAACTTATGTAGATGATAACTACGAAGGTCAAAACAACGTGATTGTTGGTCAGCGTGCAGACCTCACCAGCAGTGTCGATTTTTACCAAGAGAACCAGTTTGTTGATGAAAACGACGGTCATGGCCGTATCGACTCGTACGGCTTTGGTTACGACGTGACGGAAGATGTCGAGATGGGGATCGGTTATCAGCTTGGGGAAATTGAAGATGACCAGAGCATCACCACAGAGCGTGAGTCCATCAGCTTCAATGCTTCAATTGACCTAGATGACATCACCCTAAGCCACAAATTTGAATATCGAGTGGATAAGAGTGAAGACGACCCTGACATCGCTCAGCGAGAGCTGCAACAAATCGTGACGACCAACCGTTACACGCATCACTTAACGGAAGAGTACACATTGTTCGGCAAGTACAACTACTCCATCACCGAAAGTGAAACAACGGGCGAAACCATGGCGCAATTCACTGAAGCGACCGGTGGACTAGCGTATCGTCCGATCTACAACGATCGACTCAACTTACTGAGCCGCTACACCTACATTGCAGATTTCGATCAACTGGATCGCGATGTGGATTATCAAGATGAAACCAGCCAGATCATTGAAGTTGAAGCGATCTATTCAATCGACCAACACTGGGACGTCGGTACTAAGTACGCCCATAAAGACAAACAGCAAGCTTTTGAACGAGCGTCTGGTTCGAATGAGTTGGTCAAAAGCGATATCGACCTATACGGATTAAGTGCTTCTTACCGCGTGATGAAAGAGTGGGATGTGACGGGTGAATACCACTGGAAAACAGACACACTCAACGATGAGCTAGAACACGGTGCGTTAGTTTCGGTGAACAAGCACATCGGCGAGAACTTCAAAATGGGGATTGGTTATAACTTCTCTGCGTTTGATAGTGACTTAACCAATGATGACGACTACGACGCATCCGGCGTGTTTATTAACTTAGTCGGTAAGATCTAAGCCTGCCCAAGTGGGTCGAAAGTTAAGAGTTGAGAATTCAAAGTGACAGTTAAGAGTAAGATGAAAACAATTATTTTCCTAATAAGCGCAGTGATGAGTACTTTGCTGCTTTCCGGCTGTGCAACCGACACCTATGTGAGTCAGGAGAACCGAGACAAGTTTGCTGGCATCGATGTGTCTAAGTTTTTAATAAGCGAGTGTTTGGCGCCAGAGCGTGAGGTGCACATCGCCATCGCAGAGCATTTTGCGTTTGATAAATATCAATTACGCGACCTCGACAAGATCAACTTAGATACCTTTGTTAAAGAGATCAGAGGCTTAAAAGGGCGCATCACGATTGTCGGCCATACTGATTTCAAGGGTTCTCTCGAATATAATGAGCGCCTTTCACAGCGCCGTGCTAAATCGGTCGCAGATTATTTGAAAGGGCAACTAGACCCAACGCAATATGACTGGGAAGTGAAACATCTTGGTGAGACTCAACCTCTTCTGTTTGGTAAGACAGATAAAGACCGAGCGGAGAACCGCCGTGCATTTATCGTGTTTGAAGAAGCTCAGAAGTACGAAGAGATGCCTTTCTGTGAGCCGCCAAAACCAGAACGTAAAGTTTATATGGCAATGACGCCGCACTTCGATTTCGATAAGTCAGTACTCAAGCAAGAAGACCTAACTCAGTTAGATGACTTCACAACTAAGTTGAGCGGCCTGCAAGGTAGCATAATGGTGGCAGGGCACACCGACCAAGCGGGTTCACTTTCTTACAATGAAAAGCTGGCAGAGCGCCGCGCAGAAACGGTGGTTGAATACCTCAAAACCAAACTCGACCCTAAGCAGTTCATCTGGGAAGTGAAGTCATTTGGTAAGTTGCAGCCTGCGATTAATGAACGCTCTGAAAAAGCCGATGCATTAAACCGCCGCGCGTTCATTGTGTTCAAAGAATCTGATATTACCGCCGAACAGCAAGCTCTTGCTGGCAGCGAACAAGAAGCGGTGAGCAGCGAGAGCGATTAGAGTTCACCGAAGAATAACGAATAGTTGCCTTTACAATAAAACGCAAAAAGCCCCATACGTTGGGGCTTTTTGTTGCTCGCTCTACGGATTAAGTCGGGTCGAAGATCTATTCAGATGGCAAATTTTGCTTTAACTCTAAAAGCATTCGATAAGCACTTTCGCCAGACATTTCGTACGGGTTAAATTGATCAGATGTTGAAAACTGTAAATTAACCAGTTCAGTTAGGCTAGATTGTGGAATATCACCCATAGACCAATCACCAAACTGCCTACAATCGATCTCTTTGAAATATAAAATCATGACGTTTTTGTGTCGCGTGTCATTCAAGATATGATTGTAAGTATGGTTCACTGCGGTTCTCGAACCTTCAATACATTGCAGGAAATACTTATCATTGTGGCTTAGAAGGCCTGTTAAATGGCTTTGCTTATTGCGGTCGTGTGAAATCTGAAGAATGTCGTTCAAAGCCTGAGAATCGCAACTTTCACAGAGCGTACTGACATAAATTAACCGAGTTAGGAACACAGGCATCATTTCGAATTTTTGTACAAAGGGTATTAATAAATATAAGCCAAGTTCATGGAATTGCGAGTCATTGATTTAATTGTCACTCGGTGGCTTTTGGAAGAGAAGAGGATGGGGATGAAGTAGAAAAGGGCAGGTTGCAAGATACGCTAAAATGACTCGAATGTTGGCCATTCAATTATTTTAGCGACCTGCTTGTGAGCTCGTTAGTTGTTTAGAGTTGAAATCGATTCAACGTTAGAAGAGGAATCAAATCGAACGTTGACCAACACATTTTCACGTTCGAAAGTCACATCATCAAAGTCAGTCGTTGCGATCTTAAATCCATTTCTTGCGAATAAACTCGTCACCGTTGTTCGTTGTTTCTGTTCCATACCGCATGTCAGTAGTTCGTTCATCGTGGTCTTCATTAGGTAACCGTGTGCATAGTGTAAGCGTACAGACTCTACATTATGAGATCAATTGCTTAATCGATAAGCTATATTGATATGTTCAATTGAGTGATTCAGGTATTTAAAAGCCGGATGGATAGTGGGCAAGGGAGTTATGCGACCTATGACAAGTGGAGCGTTATGTGACCACTGTTCAGCATTCCTTGAACACGAAGTTTGTCGCAAAAATCGCGTTGAAATAAGTGGTTACAAAGCAGGAGGAATTATGCCCGCCGTTTGGTATGTTTGGTCGGTTATTGGAAATATTATCGGCCTATATCTCACTTAACTAAAGTACATCGATTTACGATGAGTAGACTCCTCAATAAGCCTTCTTTTTATTTGAATTTTATATGCTAAGTGGTGTTGTTATAATTGTTATTAATTGCATAGGCTTGATTTTAATATTGGTTTGATTTATAAAACAAGTATTCGTTCATTAACTTCATGATTATATTAGTTTTTACTAACCTTTAAATAACATGGAGAAAGGCGATGAATAAGAACCAAACACGCAACAGGTTAGCGAATTTAGTGCGACTTCGTAGGTCATACAAAGCATCAGACTTTCTGGTGGGTTCTGATGAACTCCGAGTTAAAAAAGATGCGTATAGCTTACGTAAAATCAAACAGTTAGAAATTCGTCAATTGGGTCTTAAAGAAAACGCAATCAATATCGTTTCGTTGGCTTTAGTCCTCTCGGCGGCGACTTGGGCATTTGTTCCTCAGTTCGGTTTACCAATGCTTGCACTGACCTTTATTTTGGCGTTTGTTACATGGCGACGATATGAGTTGCGTGCAGAGTTTAAAGGGGCCGATGAAACTGGCGACCATTGGGTTTCCGTGGCGACCATTGGGTTTCCGTGGCGCGCGGTTGTACTCGAGAAGAGTTCAAAGTATTGAAAAACGTTGAATTGGCTTTACGCGATCAGCTGTCTTAGTGGCTAGATCTGTTAAGGTTAAGGTCTTATAAGCGTTAAGCTCCCATAATCAACAAGGCTCGTCATTGTATGGCGAGCTTTTTATTTTCTGAAAAACACAGGTAGTGCAGGTTACTTTGAGAGGCCAATGCTTATATGTGTAATGGGGGTTGATATGAATCTTAAGTCACGGCGTTTTTGATGCTCTTTGTGGTTTTGAATATAGGGAGAGGGTGGAAATGAATACACGAGTCAGTGAGAGTTCTTTTAAAAGGCTCATCCAGTTAGTTGGTTGTGTTTTGATTATAGTGTTGAGCAATAGTCGACTCTCCAATGCTCAAAGCATCGAGTTTCCTACTTGTGTACAGAGCGAGGTTTTGAATACAGAAATCCACCTTTATGTTGATGAATCGGTGTTAGATGAATATTCCAAAGCATTTATAGCCTCTAAAATAGCGACATGGGAAAGCTATTCGAATCTGGTGTTAAAAAACTCCTGCGTCCCAATGACGAGAAAAGTCACTAAGGTGACTTATACGTCTGAAATCGACAGCCTTTGGTTTCAAGATTTGGGCGCAGCAGAGAGGTTATTAAAACTCTCGATGGAAGAACCGATTCCAGAAACAACAGAAGACGGCGTCCCCATTTTTACTGGGATAGTATTTTCTAATTATAATTTTAGCTTTGAGTCTGATTATTGTGGTATGTCTTCTTCGGTATCCTACTTTTTTTCTTTAGCGATAAACTGCCCTGATTACTTAATGGAGCATGAAATTGGCCATTTAAGTGGTGCTAATCATGACTATAAAACGTTATTGAAAGATTTTGATAGTATAGAAAGTTACATTTCTGGAACGTATCCAAGAGCTCCTCAATATTCCTTCGGTACAATTTGTGCTGACAGAGGCACAGTGATGTCTTATGAGCGAGATGTTATTCCTGTCTACTCTAGCCCTGAAATTAGAGTGAACGGACAGCAATGCGGAGATAACGCACATCACAATAATGCGAGAGTGCTTAGAGAGTTCGCACAAGCTTATTTAACCCCATGATTGCCTAGCTGGTAGCCTGTTGTTTTATCGAACGTTATAACGCGTTCAATTCAAAGTGTTTGTCCTGTGATCTTTAAATTTGGAACGAGCGTATTTCTCCCAGTTTATTAAGGAAGAGTATGTATGATGTTATCCAAAGAGAATGAATCAAGAATTATTGAAATGGCGTGGGAAGACCGAACGCCATTTGAGGCAATAGAGCACCAATTTGGTTTAAATGAATCACAAGTGATTCGTTTCATGCGTAGCCATCTCAAGCTTGGCAGTTTTAAGCTGTGGCGCTCACGTGTTTCTGGGCGCTCGACCAAGCATGTAAAACTACGCAGTTCGGACGTTTCGAGAGGTTATTGTCCAACTCAGTACAAGCATTGTTAAAAGAGGGGATGCCCAACCAGTATCCCAAATCAACACACAGATATGGGAAATGAAAGGAATGAAACAATTTTTCGCTCTACTTATAGTGCTGCTTAGCTTCGGCATCAGTCATGTTCAAGCGAATGATACGCGACTTAAGCAAGCTTACGAAAATCACCAAAGCGACGTTCAGGTGCGCGGATCGGGTACGGTGTATCGAGTACTTCCTGATGATAATAAAGGCTCTCGACATCAGAAATTCATTTTGCGACTCGATAGCGGACAAACCTTGTTAGTCGCACATAATATTGACTTAGCGCCTCGTGTTCAGGGACTGGCAAAGGGCGATCGAGTTGAATTTTATGGTGAATATGAATGGAACAAGAAAGGTGGCGCAATGCACTGGACGCACAAAGACCCTCGTAATCATCACACTCATGGTTGGTTGAAGCATAACGGGAAAGTATACGAGTAAACACCTCTGAGACTTTTCCCTTCAAGGCTATAAGATAAAAAGGAATTTTGATGTTTAAGCTGGAAACTGACAGGTTGATTCTTCGAGATATGAGTATCGAAGACGAGTGTGCCTTTGTTGCGATCTCTCAAGACGCAAAGTATCAGCGTTTCTATGATGAAAGTGATTGCGAACCTAACAAATATCGAGAGCTAACTCAGCTGTTTGTTGCACAGGCTTTGGAAGTACCACGCCAGTCCTATCAGCTAGCGGTTGAAAGCAAAGATTCGGGGAAGTTTATTGGAACCGTTTGTTTACGTCTTGAACGCGATAAACAAGCTTCAATGGGCTGTGCTTTATCGAGGGAAACTCAGGGAAAAGGGCTTTCTATAGAAGCATCTGAAGCCCTCGCTGATTTTGGTTTCTCAGAGTTAGGCATACACCGTATCTACGCCGAAACCATCAGCAAGAACTTGGCTGCGATTAAATTATGTAAGTCACTGGGAATGAAACAAGAAGCGTGTTTTAAAGCTCATCGATTCTTCAAAGGTCAATGGTGGGATACAGTTGTGTTGGCGGTTCTACGTTCTGATTGGAAAAAGGCTTAGTGATGGAAAGTGGTATGCAGAAGCTAGATAGAGGGCTCGATAGAGAAGGGTTCATTCAAAATCTTTATTCGCCAAAGAACATTGCGCCTGAATTTCAAGAAGTGGTGTCAGCAGTCGTTGATTCGCTGCTAAGAGAACTTCCAGGTCAAGTTGATGGTATCTACTTGTATGGAAGCGTGCCTAGAGGAACGGCCATTGTTGGTCGCTCTGATTTGGATGTTTCTATCGTACTTGCTACGCCTGTTGGTCAGAGAGAAAAGGAAGTATTTAACCTACTTTCCGACACCATACCCCAAACCTATCCGCAAGTGACCAAGCTTGATATCGATCCTGGCTTCCTGCGGGATGTTCTGCAACCCACGGAAAAGTATCACTGGCACTTTTGGATCAAGCATTGCTGCTGTTGTGTTTGGGGGAATGATTTATCTAATGAGTTCCCACTATACAAACCAAGCATTGAAATCGCTCAAGCTCTCAATGGTGACTTGTCTACTTTTCTTGAGCAAATGCCCTCGAGTTTCAAAACAATGACTGATGCGGATGTCGCTAAGGTGATTGGAAAGAAGTTGGTTCGAGTTGCGTATTACTTTGTGGCTGAGCAAGACGGCAGCTGGTACACCAACCTGAGCCAGTGTGCTGCAGTCGCCAAGCGCTATTACTCCAATCAAAGCGACGATATTGAGCTAGCTCATCAATACGCTCTCGGAAATTTGATATCTAAAACAGAAGCTTTTGAATTGTATGAAAGGCTGAGTAAAAAGCTTGTTGTAAATTAAGCATTAACACAAGCTAGAACAACAAACTTAACTACCTTTGTAACGGCTTTAGGAAAATTAGATGGATGTCCACGAGTGTGTTTCTTTTATCATGCTGAAGGAATCGCAGGTATTACTAGAAAAGCGTAGTGAGTCTAGGGAGACCGATCCCGGTTTAATCACTATACCTGGCGGCCATATTGAACACGGTGAAAACCAGGTTCAGGCGCTGTTTCGTGAACTTGATGAAGAGCTTAATGTTGTTCCGATTGATTACCAATACTTGTGTTCGCTTTACCATCCTACGAAGGAACTTCAGTTGATTCATTATTTTATCGTGAGTGACTGGAAAGGAGATATCACCGCTCAAGAGACTGATGATGTTAAGTGGTATTCACTAGGTTCAGCTCCTGTTGGTATAGCAGCCGATGGTATTGCTTTGAAAGAAGTAGAGCGCGTGGGTAGGTATCTTTAGTTTGGATTCGATAAGATGTTTTGGACGTTTTTGAGGGCTCAAAAACGGTGAAACCCCGATGTTGGTAGCATCGGGGTTTCGAATTTCTAGATTTCTCGACTGGTAAGATCGATTATCTTTTCTATGCAGAAGGCTGGATTAATCCAATCTTATTCCTTGGTAGGGAATTAGATACGGATGAAGTCCATGTGCTCAACTTTTGGCTTGAACGCGTGACGTTGAACGTCTTGTGGCTTAACCTTAACTTCTGCGCCGTCAATCAGTAGAGTGATTGCTTCGTAGAATTCAGGCTTATCCATTTGGTTGATCACTTCAGCGTGAACAAGTTCGATAGCTACAGCTTCAGCTTCGCCACCGTAGATTACAGCTGGGAATTTACCAGCGTGACGTAGGCGGCGGCTCGCACCTTTACCTAGTTCAGTACGTACTACTGCTTCAAATTTCATAGTTTTACTCTCAAATTAGTAAAAATTAACTTCACACCTCAATGCGACCTTGAGTGTGTGGTAATGCTTAAACATAAAAGTTCATGCTTAAGCGAGCGCGGATACTAACATCACATTCCAATATGAGCAAGTCAGAAGCCCATCTCAAAGTGAATTTCCTTCGATAATGGGTTCGTTTGGAGATAAAACGTTCGCTAACGCTTGTTTAGCGCATTTTACTCCCTTTTACATCGCAATCCTTATCTATTTATATCACTGCTAAATCATCAAGTTAATGAACGGAAAATGAATGTTTGCCTAAGACTTGGTTAAGTCTTAGTTCGTTAATCTTAGTGTCAATTAAACAGCAGAATGAATAGGTGAAAATATGGAACCGGTAAGCATTGTCGTAATTACGCTAAACGAAGAGAAACGCATTAGCCGCTTAATGGAAGAGTTGAGCGTGCAAACCCACCAAGAGTTTGAAGTGATTGTTGTCGACTCGAACAGTGAAGATAACACCAGAGAAGTCGCACAAGCCTATGAAAGTGCATTGCCAAAACTGACAGTCCACCACATGCAAGAACGCGGTGTTAGCCTTGGTCGAAACACCGGGGCTGCTTTGGCGCAATACAACCGAATCCTTTTCTTAGATGCTGACGTGAGCTTGCCTCGAAACTTCCTTGCGAAAGCGCTTTATGAACTAGAAGAGAAGAAGCTTGAAGTGGCGGGTGTGTACATGAGCTCGAAAGGTTTGCCGCTTGTACACAAGTTTGGTTACGGGCTATTTAACGCAGGCTTGTTTACTACTCAGTTCTTTTTCCCGACGGCGATTGGCGCATGTATTTTCTCGACTAAACGGGCGCATGATGAGATCGGCGGTTTTGATGAAGAGATCGTCCTGTGTGAAGATTGTGACTACGTAAAACGTGCGAGCAAAACATGGCGATTTAGATTCCTAAATATGACCTTTGGCTTTGACCCACGTCGATTAGATCAAGATGGTGTTGTGAAGACGGGTTCAACTTACCTTAAAGCCAATGTAAGACGCTTCTTTAAAGGCGAAATGCGTAACAACGAAATGAACTACAAGTTTGGTCACTACAAAGAACAGTAAGCGTTGAGGTTGTTATGTTTGATGGACTAGGGTTGTTTCTGGGAGCATTGGGTGATGCTCTCATTGGCCCAAACCTATTTGTACCGGGAGAGCCGTTCTTTATCGCAGCGGGCTTTCAACTGTATTCAGGTGCATGGATGGCGTTGGTTTTGGTGATGCTAGGTGGTTTGCTTGGTGATCAACTCAGTTATTTCATTGGTTATAAATACGGTGTTAAGGTGCAACGAAGGCTCATTAAGTTTCGCCCTAAAACCAAAAGATTAATTGCGCGCTGCCGCTATCTGGTTGCTCGCAAAGGCACATACATCATTCTTTTTGCTCGTTTATTAGGGCCTATCGCTTGGGTTGTGCCATTTATAGCTGGCTCGCATCGTGTACCGTGGCGTAATTTTAGTGTGTTGGCGTTTATCGGTTTGGCCCTTGGTGGAGGGCAGTTCATTGCTTGGGGCATGTTACTGGCGCACGGCGTTGAAAACTTCCCGTGGCTTAATAGCCTTAAGATATTTATCTCGGAGCATAATAGCTTGATCGTTGGTGTGTTCGCGGTATTAGTCTTCACCATTATCGGTTACCGAATGAAGTGGCGATGCTTAGTACTTAAGTCTAGTGCGCTGTTGTTGGCGTGGGTATTGTTTGCGAACTACGCTCACTTTTTCTGGAAAGCGGATGACTTTCAGAATCAACCAGAGACGGCTCAAATAAACAAAGTCGACTGGAACTCGGTTACCTATAAAGCGTTCCCCGGTAAATCTTCGTTCTACTCGGCGCAAGCGATCAACGTAATTTATGTTGGAGCAACCCCAAGAGACTTAATGAAGCAATTAGGCTGGATAGAGAATCAAACCTTCTCTCGAAATGAGATTGAATGGGTTGGTTATCTCGCATTGCTTAGAGAAAAAACGCCGCCAGTGTCTGATTTATATTGGCGAGACAAGCCGCAAGATATGGCTTTTCAATTGCCGGGTAACCTGATGAAGCGCAGCCATATTCGTTGGTGGCGTGCAGGTGTTGATATTAAAACTAACCAGCCTCAGTGGTTAGGCGCAATTAGCTATGATGATGGCCTTAAAGTCACGCCTTACTCAGGCATTGTGACCGTGCTTCATAACATTGACCCTAATGTTGATGAAGAGCGAGATCGGCTTGCTAATCAGATACGAACGTTACTACCAGACATCGAGTTAGACAAGTACCCATTAGCAACGGTGGAAGTGATCAATGACGATCATGACTATTACACTGATGGCCGGGTATTAACGATTGGAGCAACGACCCTTAGTGATAATTCACAAACTTTGGATGTTGCTGTGAACGATATATAGAGTTGTATATAAGGTCGATAGAATTAAGCCCTAGCATTACGTTAGGGCTTATTGTGTTTAACTTTTACTTAGCTTGTTCAGCCTTTACTTACTTTAAGCACCAGAGAAGCTTTTAAGCCGCCCATTGAGCTCTTGCTGAGCGTTAGGCTGCCTCGGTAACTGTGTGCCATTTCATTTACGATATTAAGCCCTAAGCCTGTTCCTGGTGTGGTTTCATCAAGTCGGACGCCACGTTTGGTCACTTGCTCAAGCTTCTCTTCAGGAATGCCTTGGCCATCATCTTCAATCACCAACTCTATGTTGCCATCGTCGAGTTCATTTGCATGGACGCGAATAATGCTGCCAGCCCACTTGTAACTGTTCTCGAGTAGGTTGCCGACCATTTCATCAAGGTCGGTTTTTTCTACCGCCACTTCAATCTCAGAGTCTAGCTCGTTAATCATGGTGACTTCATTGGCAGCGTAGACTTTATCAAACGCCATTGAGATAGCTTCAACACGCTCACAAGGTGAAGACTTCACCGAAAGAATGTTCATTGCACCTGCCATACGAGCGCGGCCAAGGTGATAATCAATTTGGCTTTGAATCTGATGAATGGGCTGTTGCAGCAGTGCCTTGTCATCCTCTGGAAGTCGCTCTATCTCATTTTTTAGAACTGAAAGCGGTGTTTTCAACGCATGAGATAAGTTACCCGCGTGGTTACGAGCTCGTTCTAATAACTCTTGATAGTGAAAGAGCAGGGCATTGAGGTCAGAGACTAATGGAGAAACCTCTTTCGGGTAGTTATCGCTTAACCCTTGTTGCTCGCCGTTTCTTAGCATTACCAGTTCGCGTTGCATCTTGCTGAGCGGTAATAACGACCAACTGACTTGAATACCGATCAACATCAGCACGCCAACAAACAGCAACATTAGGATCAACCAGACTTGACCAGTAAGCTCTGTCAGTGTGGATTCTAATGGATCTTCATCAATACCAATGGTGATCGTGACAGGGTCGCTCAGTTCAGGCAGGTAGATATCTTGCTCGATGTAAATCAGCTTTTCTTTCTCTGGCCCTTTGACTGATGTGTGAATCGGTGAACGCTTGATGGTGAGGTCTTTATCCCATAGCGAGCGAGATCGAATGATCTGCTCTTGGGTAGCGGCGCGCCAATAAATACCACTGTAGGGCTGGTTGAACCTAGGATCAGACAGACGCTCTGCCATGATCAGGTTACCACTGTCATTGGTTTCGATATTGGCGGTTAACTCATCCATGGTTAAGCCAAGCTGCTGCTTCATGTCATCGACGAGGTAGTCGTTAACCAGTTTCGGAATCCCGACACCAGCCGCTAATATCATCGCACCTAGCCAAAAAGCCGCAGCAAGGAGCAAGCGGCTTTTTAAACTGATGTTTTTAAGTGTTCGTTTCTTTAGATTCATGCATTTCCAACCTGCCTTTGCTCATCGTAACTTATCGTATTGCGATGATCAGAACAGGCTGTCCACTTAATTAATGGTTGCTCTTGGCGTGATTGACGACTGAGCTACTCAGCATTCAGTTGGTAGCCAAGGCCACGAACGGTTTTGATGATCTTTGGTGCGATTTTCTTACGAATACGACCGATGAACACTTCAACCGTGTTTGAGTCTCGGTCGAAGTCTTGCTTGTAGATATGCTCAACCAACTCAGTGCGCGAGATAACCTTGTTTTGGTTATGCATGAAGTACGCGACAACTTTATATTCCAGCGCCGTGAGGCTAACTGCTTGACCTTGCCACAACACTTTAGAACTGCGTGTGTCTAGGCTTAGATCACCGATTTGAAGTATCGGAGCAGCACTGCCTGATGCTCGGCGCAGTTGAGCTCGGATACGGGCAATCAGCTCGACCATCTCAAATGGCTTAGTTAGGTAGTCATCAGCACCGGCGTTCAAGCCCTCAACACGTTGAGTTAGCGTGTCACGAGCACTTAAGATAATCACTGGCGTGTTGATGTTTTCGTCTCGAATGCCTTTTAATACCGTTAGGCCGTCAAGCTTAGGTAAACCTAAATCGAGGACAATCGCGTCCCATTCTTCTGACGTTGCACGGTAGAGTGCGTCGATACCATCTTGAGAGAGCTCTGGAACCCAGTCGGCCCCCTCAAGTGTTTCAATAATTTGTTGGCCCAAACGAGGCTCATCTTCAACGACTAAAATTTTCATAATTGTTCTTCTAATTTCTTCTAATGACTGTTCGTCGTGCTTAGCTCTTCGTCGTACGTAACTAGTCGCCGTGTTTAATTGCGTCTTTAAAGTTGCGGCCTTTGATCATAAGCATTTCTAACGTCTCAGCGTTGTATTCGACTTTGATGATGTTGTTTTGGTAATTGATTTTTAGTTCATACACCCAAATGTCGTCATCTTCTTCTAGTTCTACTTTAATGATTCTGCCATGAAGATCGTTTTCAACCGCCGCATACATTTCTGAGAAAGGGCGAATGTAGCCTTCTCGTACGGCTTCATAGACTTCGTCTTGATCTTCTTCAAATTCGATGCTGGTTCCTGCTTTATGAACGTCCTGCACTAATTCATGACCATTATGATGTGAGTCAGCCCATGCTCCAGCAGAAACAAATAAGCCTAAGCTTATAGAAAACAAAGAAATCATAGCTTTACTAAACATAGCGAATCCTAGAGAAGGTTGATAGCGTTCAGTATAAAAAAGTAATTCTGAACAGAAAGTGAACCTGATTAATAATTAGAATTTGATACCGAAAAACTTAACGCTTAAATGGCGCAGGCTTTAATACATAAGATTAATTGCCGAGTGTTAAGAACGTAAGACTTACTTTTATTCTTAACCTTAACGCTGCTGTAGTTCGTCTTCGAATATCTTGTCTCTCATTTTCCAAAAGCGTCCGACTTTACGGGCAATCACGAATTGAGGTGGGCGGAATCTATGTTGGTGAGCAACCACTTTCGTCGGTGAGGCTTCTTCGAAAGGGCGATGTCTGTCTGCAAGGTGAGGGCGAACAAACTGGTCTTTGAAGTTCTGCTTCTGCTTTTTGCTGGTTAATGACCAAAACTCATGCACTTGCGCTTGGTTTTCTCCGCGATAGGTGACCTTAAGTTGTGATTTACCTTTCTCGTCTTTAAGCACGTTGAGGTCCATTTCCAAGCATTCAAATACCAAGGCATCTTTTAGGTTCAGTGCTTCTTTTAGCTTTTTGTCTGGGTCGACTAAGGTTGCATCGCACTCATGACAAATGCGCGCAGCAATGTCATTATCAGCACCACATTCACCGCAATATTTCGCTCGGAAGCGATAATTACAGTGCTCGCGCTCGCCCGTGTCTTCATCGGTAAAGTAGCCTTGGCATTTGCGCCCAAAGTGCTCAAGCAAGAAGCCATTGCTGTCTAGCTTGCCCCAAAAGTTATTATTGAAGCCGCACGCAGGGCAAGGGATGGTGATGATTTCACTGTCTGAATCGGGTTTAGGGTCGCCAACCTCAGGTTGGTAGAGGTCGTAACTGTTGCCCGCATAGTCGAGCACCAAACACTCTTTTTTACCCGGAGATAGGCGTAAGCCACGGCCAACGATTTGTTGATACAAACTGATGGATTCTGTCGGGCGCAAAATCGCGATTAAATCGACGTGTGGCGCATCAAAACCTGTGGTTAATACCGATACGTTAACCAAAAACTTGATTTTACGTTCTTTGAAGTCGCTGATAATTTGGTCACGTTCGAGAGTTGGTGTATCACCAATCACAATTGAAGCTTCACCTTCTGGCAATAAGCCGAGGATCTCTTGCGCGTGTCGAACGGTCGCAGCGAATACCATGATGCCTAGTTTATCTTGGGCTAGGTGAATAATCTGATCGACAATCTGTGGGGTCGCTCGTTTCGATTGCTCGATCACCATGTCGAGTTCTGCTTCTTTGTAGCGACCAGTGCTCGCGGGCTTTAACTGCGAAAAGTCATAGCTCAACACGGGTGCATCAATCATGCGTGCAGGAGTTAAGAAACCTTCATCGAGCAGGTAACGAATCGGCAGCTCAAAGATACAGTCGCGGAAGAAACGTGGCTCATCTGAACGCACTTGACCGCGAGTGTGGTATTGATAAATCCAACCCATCCCAAGACGATATGGGGTCGCTGTTAATCCAAGCACCTTGATGCCCGAATTATTCTCGCGTAAGTGAGTGATGACTTTCTGATAACTACTGGTCTTTTCATCGGGAACACGGTGGCATTCGTCGATAACCAACAGCGAAAATTGGTTAGAGAATGAATCGAGATTTCGCACCACAGATTGCACCGAAGCAAACACGACTTGTTGGTCGGTCTCTTTGCGTCCTAAACCCGCAGAGAAAATCGAGCCTTTCAGCCCGTAACCTTCATACTTTTCATGGTTCTGTTCAACCAACTCTTTTACGTGAGCAAGCACCAACACTCGACCTTTCGCAAGCCTTGCTAACTCTGCAATCACAAGGCTTTTTCCTGCACCTGTCGGAAGCACGAGCACTGCCGGAGTTTGGTGTTTTCTGAAGTAATGAATCACTGATTTTACAGAATCAGTTTGGTACGGGCGGAGTGTATACATATCGCGTCTTGTAAGAAGGAAAACAAATAGTGTGAAATAGCTCAACTAATTGAGCAAAGGTGACTATAATACCCGACTTAGATTAGTTGAGGTATTCATGCGTTTAGATAAATTTCTGTGCGATGCATTAGGCGTCACTCGAAGAGAAGCAACACACTTATTAAAATCCAAGGCAGTGACAGTAAATGATGTCATTCAAAAAAGCGGTTCACTCAAGGTAACTGAAGAGTGCGTTGTCGAATGGCAAGGCAATGAACTGAATGTTCACGGCCCACGTTACATCATGCTTTATAAGCCTGAAGGCTTTGTTTGTTCGCATGAAGATGGCGCAAATCGTATCGCGTTTGAATTACTTGATGAAATCAAAATGGACAAGCTGCACTTTGCTGGCCGTCTAGATATTGATACAACAGGTCTTGTATTGATTACCGACGATGGTAAGTGGTCTCACCGTATCACTTCGCCAAAGCACAAGTGCGAGAAGACGTACCGTGTTTGGTTGGTTGAACCTGTTGAAGACGATTACGTTGAAAAATTCAAAGAGGGCATCCAGCTTAAGAGCGAAGATGGCCTAACACTTCCTGCACACCTAGAAGTTCGTGCAGAGCGTGAAGTATTGCTAACGATTCACGAAGGCAAATACCACCAAGTTAAACGTATGTTTGCTGCTCTTGGTAACAAGGTAGAAGCACTACACCGTGAACGTATTGGCGAAATTGAGATGGACGAATCTTTAGAGTTAGGTGAATACCGTTACCTAACGCAAGAAGAAGTCGATTCAATCTGGAAGTAGTCCTTAGCTAGAAGTTGCTCTTAACAAGAAATTGTTCTTAACAAGAGACCACTTTTGCTGGAAATAGCCCTTTCGTTGTAAAGCCGACCATGGATAGCGTCGGCTGATGATGTTGACTGGTACTAGGAAAGTCTCAGCCAATCTTTGACTCGCGTACTCACGCTAGTCCCTAGCTCTATCAGTTGAACATTCGGAGAACCATGCAAACATCGACCTCACAGAGCCAAAGCTCCCAACTAGAAACACCTCAATTAGGCTTAGTGCTGTTTTTGATTCTAGGTGCGATTGGTGCACTTACTCCGCTAGCCATTGATATGTATCTGCCAGCGATGCCGACCATTGCTAAAGATCTTGGTGTGACGGCGGGTGAGGTACAAATCACGCTAACAGCCTATACCGCAGGTTTCGCGCTGGGGCAGTTGCTGCATGGCCCGTTGGCGGATAGCTATGGTCGCAAGCCTGTACTGCTTATTGGTGTGTTCTTGTTTGCTATCGCTTCTATGGTGAGTGCGACAACTCATGGCATTGAAGCGCTGACTTACATCCGTACCGCTCAAGGTTTTGCTGGTGCTGCGGCGGCCGTTATCATCCAAGCGGTGGTAAGAGATATGTTCGATCGTGAAGATTTCGCAAGAACCATGTCTTTCGTTACTTTGGTGATGACAGTTGCGCCATTGGTTGCTCCGATGATTGGCGGTTACTTAGCGTTGTGGTTCGGTTGGCGTTCAATTTTCTGGGTTCTGGCTATTTTTGCGGTGATCGTGATTCTGGCGGTATCGATGAAGATCCCAGAAACGCTTCCTGCAGAAAACCGACAACCATTGCGCTTTAAAACAACGATTCGTAACTATGCTCGACTGTGTAAGAACCCAACGGCGATGGGCCTGATTTTCTCTGGTGCATTCTCATTTTCAGGGATGTTTGCGTTCTTAACGGCAGGTTCATTCGTTTACATCGATATCTATGGCGTTCGCCCTGATCTGTTTGGCTACCTGTTCGGCTTGAATATTGTTGCTATGATCTTGATGACGAGCATCAACGGTCGAATCGTTAAGAAAGTGGGCTCTCACGCTATGCTCAGAGTCGGTTTAACCATTCAACTGTTTGCGGGCTTAGGTCTGTTAGTCGGTTGGATGTTAGATATCGGTTTGTGGGGTATTGTGCCATTCGTGATGCTGTTTATCGGCACACTGTCTACCATTGGTAGTAACTCAATGGCACTGCTTTTAAGCGGATACCCGAATATGGCCGGCACAGCTTCTTCGCTTGCAGGCACATTAAGATTTGGTACTGGTTCTGTAGTGGGGGCAATTGTTGCTATGCTACCAAGTGACACTGCAGGGCCAATGGCTATGGTGATGGCAGCATGTGCAGTAATGTCAGCATTACTATATTGGACATTAGGAAAGAAGGCATAATGTCAAAATACTATATTGAAATTCAGAAGTTAGTGAACGATGCGCTGGGCGAGCTATATGCTCTGCATAAGTCTGGCAAAGCGATCGACGCGCCTATCGCGAACAACCTTTATCTTGTTCGTTGGGTAACAAAAGCGATTAAATCTCAAGCTTATGATCGCGTGATTGTGCCTGACTTAGTTCGCTGGCAGAAACAGGGTCGCTCAAAAGGCAACAACTCTGATTTAACTTTTACCTTTAAACGTATTTCTGCGTTTTACGGACGTTTTTTCCCTGAAGGCGAAGAGCCTAAAACGCTAAAAGACAGTGATGTTGAAGCGTTCATGGACAAAATGTACGAGATGGGTTGGAGCGTATCGAGTGAAGACGAGCTAACGACTGGCGGCAAGATTCAATTCTTCACCGATGGCGAGCACTCTTTTGCTTTATGCGGTAAACAGTGTGACGACTCTTTCGACGGGGAGTTGATGGTTAAGCCAATGAACTGGTTTGTTCGTGGCAACCATGCTGAGTTCATCCAAGCGGCGATGGAAGCGGGCTTCATGCTTCACAAAGTAACGGACTATAAGTCTGCGGTGAAGTATCACGGTGAATACATCGTTTACCCTGCTAACCAAGGCAACCAACTGGCTGAGATCCCAATTAGCGTTATCGGCTAATAGCGGATTCGAGATGAGAGATACGAAGAGCGGAATTATCCGCTCTTTTTTGTCTCTCATAGCGCGTGTCGCTAATTTGCTGTTAAGTCTTTTCGCATCCCGTTACCCGAATCTCGCATCTGCTTTTAATCCTGTTCTTTAGCCTGCTTCTCAATTGCCTTCACCATGCCTTTAAAAATAAACAGGTGGGCTGGCATCATAGCAAACCAATACAGTAACCCTAGAAACCCCTTTGGATGCCACCAAGCCGAGATATTCAGCTCGCGAGAGTCACCGTGGTCAGAGACAGTAATCTCGAGTCGCCCTAAACCGGGGCCTTTCATACCGAAAAGCAGAGATAAAAACTGATTCTCTTCACAGCGAATGACCTTCCATGAATCGATTTTGTCACCGACTTTTAGGTTGGGCCCTTCTGGCATTTGTCGAACCGGTACACCGCCACCGAAAAGAACATCCAACCATTCGCGTGTGCGCCATAAAGTGTTAGCAAAGAAGTAACCTTGCTTCGGGCTTCCGATTTGCTGAGCAACATGCCAAAGCGATTCCAATGAAGCGCTTGAGGTGATACTTGCGCCTGTTTTCTTCGGGTAATAGCCATACCCAGCTTGCCAGCGTTTGAATGCGGTTTTATCAAAGCCCCATACATTGCTTTTGACAAAGTTTCCTTCAGCGTGAATGGCTTGTTCAACCATATTTTCGAACGAGATAAGCTTCTGAGGGTACTTTTCTCTAATGATGGTCGAACTGGCGATGAAGTCGTGCTTTAAGCCTGCAAGTAGTGCTCTACCTATGTTAGACGGTACAGAAGTCACCACACCTAACCAATATGAAGCAATCTTTGGTGTCAGTAGCGATGTCGCCCATAGTTTGAGTGGACGATCGGCGGTTTTAGCAATATGAGCAAATTGGTTTCGGTAAGAGACAATATCCGGCCCGCCAACCTCAAAGGTTTGGCTTTCGCTAGGCGTGTCTTGTGCGAGTTTTAGTAAATAGTGGTTCAGGTTCTGCAAAGCAATCGGGTTGGCTTTAGAGTCAACCCATTTTGGCGCAATCATAATCGGCAAGTTGTACACGAAATCTCGCATGATCTCGAATGCCGCAGATCCTGGGCCAATGATCACGCCAGCTTGAAGTTCGGTAACGGGTACAGGCCCTTTACGAAGCAATTCGCCGGTTTTCTTTCTCGCTTGAAGGTGCTCTGAATCACCAGTCTGAGGCTGTAAAGAACTCAGGTAGATGACGTGTTGATTCTTTGGCCCAAGAGCAAAAACAAAGTTACGGGCTAAGTTCAGCTCATAATCGATAAAGTCGTGGCCTTCTGCCATGCCATGGACGAGAAAGAAGATAAGATCAAAGTCGGGGACTAAGGCTTGTGTCGCAGCTTGATCGGCCAGATCAAGATACTCAAGCGATAAGCTTTCGTGAGGCTCGGTCCGTGCCTTTAAATAGTCGATATGCCTTGCTGCTGCCGTGACTTGATAGCCTTGCTCAAGCAGGAGAGGGAGGAGTTGCGAACCAACATATCCAGAAGCGCCTAAAACCAGTACTTTCTTCATTGTTACTCCATTTATATCTGTGGTTAAAAACCGAACATTGATATAATAGCGCGATATTTATCTTTATTCATCAATACGTTCCGTTTAGGTATCTCTCTATGTTGCTCTCTTCAATTATTCATCACACACGAGGTGATTTTGTTCGCAGGCTTATTGCGATTGCACTGCCCATCACCTTGCAGAGCATTATGTTTTCAAGCCGAGGCTTGGTGGATGTATTGATGTTGGGTCAACTTGGCGAAGCAGACATCGCAGCTGTGGGTGTAGCGAGCCGAGCGATGTTCGTGACGACCATTATGCTGGTGGGTGTGACCACGGGCGGTGCTCTTCTTACTGCTCAATATTGGGGCGCGGGTAATAGACAAGGTGTGAGAGAAAGCACTGCGCTGACGTGGCTGGTGTCGACACTGTTTGCTTTACTGACTATCGCGTTTTTCGTTTCATTTCCTGCACAAATCATGGGCGTGACGACCGACTCTCAAGAGGTCATCAACTTAGGCGTTGAATACATCGTAATTACGTCATTTAGCATGCTAGCGGTATCGTGTGTCAGCAGTATGGCTGTGGGTTTGAGAGCGATGCACAAACCCGGGCTAAGTACATTTTTCAGCGGTATCGGCATCCTGTCTAACGTGTTCTTAAACTGGGTGCTGATCTTCGGTAACTTAGGCTTTCCTGCGCTTGGAATCAAAGGTGCGGCGATTGCGACGGTACTGAGTGGCGCGATTGAAGTCGCGACTTTGTTTGGTTATCTCTATTTCTCTAAGCATTTATTAGCATTTAAGTTTTGCGATATTAAAGCGGCAGCTTCGATTGATAAGGTGGTTCGCTTCTTGAAGCTGTCTCTGCCGACCACGTTTAACTTCTTAGCATGGGCGGGTGGTTTGTTTGCTTACCACGCGATCATGGGGCAATCGGGCGTTCAAGGTCTGGCTGCGCTATCGGTCATGACGCCGGTTGAATCAATCTCATTGAGTTTATTGATTGGCCTTTCGAATGCGGCAGCTGTTTTGGTGGGTAATCAACTTGGTGCGAAAAACAATGAAGCGGTTTACTATCAAGCGCTTGGCTTAACAATTTTGTGTTTCTTAACTAGTATTGTTGTAGCCGTTTTTCTCTATTTCGTTCAAACGCCAATACTTAATGCCTTTAGCGCACTGACGGAAGAAACCAGAGCCCTCTCAGAGAAGTTCATTCTGATCCTCTGTGTGGGTATTGTCATTCGCTCGGTGCCATTGACTGTGATCGTTGGGGTGTTGAGAGCGGGTGGTGATGTGAAGTTCTGCCTCTATCAAGATTTGATTGCTCAGTGGGTGATCGGTATCCCATTGGCAGCCATCGCGGCTATCTATTTTAAGTTTCCACCTGAGTGGGTATATCTGCTTTTCCTAACGGAAGAAGTCCTCAAGTGGGGCGGGTCGCTCTATCGCATGAAAACAAGAAAATGGATTAAAAACTTGATAGGAAGTTGAAGTAGGGCGCACCAATCGCATCACTTTATCGTTGGCGTGTGATCTATCTTTCAAAATACTTCCTCCTAACAGGGAATTAGTGTAGATTCTCCTTCCAAATTCTAACTAATGCGAGCTGTTTAATGTTAAAGCTGTCAGACCTATGTAAAGGCTATGTCGATGGGGGGGAGTTTCACCCTGTTTTGCAAGGTGCTGAATTAACATTAAACCAAGGTGACCAGCTGGCATTAATGGGAGAAAGCGGTTCAGGTAAAAGTACTTTACTGAATCTTATCGCGGGCTTAGACCTAGCGGACTCAGGTGAAATCGCTTTTCCTCACTTCAATATGCACGACTCAACCGAGCGTGACCGCACCGCTTATCGCAGAAACAACATTGGCCATATTTTTCAGCAATTCAACTTACTGCCAACGTTAAATATTGCCGATAACATCCGTTTTTGCCGCCAGTTAAAAGGCTTACCTGAAGACAAAGGTCTCTGGAGACAGATTCTCTCTGCTTTAGATCTTATGCCTTTACTTGGCCGTTACCCTGAAGAAGCGTCTGGTGGCCAACAACAACGTGCGGCCATTGCGCGTGCGCTGTATATGGAACCAAAAATATTGCTGGCCGATGAGCCGACCGGTAGTTTAGATGAGCGTAATGCAGAAGCGGTAATGCGTTTGCTGACCTCTTTGGCTCGTCAATTAGAATGTACGTTGCTGTTGGTAACACACAGTGAAAAAGTAGCTCTGCATATGGATGGTAGGATCCGTCTGCAAGGAGGGCAACTGCATGTTATGGCCCGTAGTTAAGGCACTACTCGGTCACTATCGACGTTACCCACTGCAGATTATTTTGGTATGGCTTGGTTTAACCCTCGGCGTATCACTTTTGGTTGGTGTTACTGCTATCAACCAACACGCCAAGCAAAGCTATGCGCATGGCGAAAAACTCTTTTCGAATCCTCTTCCTTACCGTATTCGACCAAAACACAACGCCAATAAAATCCCGCAAGGCTTTTATATCCAACTTCGCCGTGAAGGTTTTCAACAGTGTTCTCCTCTTGAACACCATCGTATCACTGATGAAAATGGCGCAAACTTCATGGTTGTCGGTATAGATCCTGTTTCTATGCTTCAGCTACAACCTGGTATAGCGTTAAAAGATCTCACCGCTTTGAATCTCATGAAGCCACCATATCCAATCCTTGTCAGTGATGATCTTGCTGAACACATGGAATGGCACAACGGCGATTACATCCCTTTGATGGATGGTTCTGAACTTGGTCCTGTGGTTGTTGATCAAAATAATATGATTAATGGTACAAGGTTGATTGCGGATATCTCCTTGCTCCGAATGCTTAAACGCAGTGCTGGGCTTTCAGTGATTGCTTGTTCAGACATGCCCACTGAGAAGTTTGAACGTCTTAAAAATATGTTACCTAATGGTTTGACGATCTCTCGTAGCTCTAAGGCAGAGCTTGAGTCGCTGACCAGTGCGTTCCACTTAAACCTAAAAGCGATGGGTATGCTGTCGTTTGTGGTTGGTTTATTTATTTTCTATCAAGCGATGTCGTTGTCATTTATTCAGCGCCAACCGTTAGTCGGAATCTTAAGACAAACAGGTGTATCGGGCTGGCAATTGGCTAAAGCGCTTTGCTTAGAATTGTTGATATTGGTCGTACTGAGCTGGATCTGCGGTAATTTATTCGGTGTCATGTTAGCCAACCAATTGTTACCAGCGGTATCTTCAAGCTTAGGCGACTTATACGACGCCAACGTTGGCTTAACGATCGACTGGAATTGGCGATGGAGCGGCTACAGCTTATTGATGGCGTTACTTGGTGCGTTTTTAGCGTGCGCTTGGCCATTGGTGCGCTTGCTTAGATCACAACCGATTCGTTTGACCTCTCGCTTATCTTTGATGCGCTTTGCGGGTACGGAGTTTACTTGGCAAGCATTGATTGGCTGTGGTTTCTTGGTTGCCGCTGTCGCCGTGTATCAAGCCCCTCAGACTCAAGAGACGGGTTTTGCGATTATCGCGCTAATGCTGATCAGTGTGGCGCTATTTACCCCGTTTTTGATGTGGAAGTTATTTAACAGCCTCTCTTATTCGTTGCGTTGGGTTCGCGCTCGCTGGTTCTTTGCTGATGCTGCTTCCAGTATGAGTTACCGTGGCGTGGCGACGATGGCGTTTATGTTGGCCTTAACAGCCAATATTGGTGTAGAAACCATGGTCGGTAGCTTTAGAGATACCACTGATAAATGGCTAACACAGCGTTTGGCTGCCGATCTGTATATCTACCCAACCAACAATGCCGCTGCTCGTATGAGTAATTGGTTATCCGACCAACCTGAAGTGGATTCGGTTTGGTGGCGTTGGGAGAAAGATGTGGCGTCTCCAGTTGGTAGCATTCAGGTGATCAGTACGGGTCCTTCTGAAGGTGAGCTAGAAGCGCTGACGATCAAATTAGGTATTCCGAATTACTGGTATCACTTACATCACTCTAAAGGTGTGTTGATCAGTGAATCGATGTCTCTCAAGCTGGGGATTCGCCCTGGCGACTACATTGACCTCTATGACAGTCTCGGCTCTGGTTGGCAGGTTGTCGGTGTTTATTACGATTATGGTAACCCTTACCATCAAGTCATGATGTCGCATCGAAACTGGCTGTATGGGTTTGCAGGGCGGGGTAATGTCGGACTTGGCGTAATACTCAAAGACGATGTGAATTCATTAGGGCTTCGCAGTCGATTGGAAAGCGTATTCAGGCTTGGCTCCGAGCGCGTTTTCGATAACAACAACATCCACAGTCAAGCGATGCGGGTGTTCGATAGGACGTTCGCGATTGCAGATACATTAGGTAACATCACCTTGGTTATCGCCGTCTTCGGTATTTTCTTTGCGACGGTTGCGGGAGAAGTGTCTCGCCAAAGGCATATTTCCTTGCAGCGCTGTTTGGGTGTCTCGGCGAAAGAACTGATCCTGACAGGTAGTTTGCAGTTGTTTGTGTTTGGGCTTATTTCCTCCTTAATTGCGATTCCGCTCGGATTAGCGCTAGCGAGCCTAATTGTTGATATCGTGATAAAGCAGTCTTTTGGGTGGTCACTTGAGTTACAAGTGATTCCTTGGGACTATTTGCAGACATTTGCATGGGCCATGGCAGCATTGATGCTAGCTGGTGCTTTACCAGTGATGAGAATGATTCGGAACACTCCGATGAAGTCACTGAGGGATGCGCTTTAGTATGTTTTTACGGAATACCTCAAATAAGTTAAGACAACGAATCCTGTCTTCTCTGCTATTAATCAGTTTCTTCGGCATCTTTTTAAGTGTTTTGGGTTATTACTCCTATTTCATCGATCCTGGTGAAAAGGGCGTGAATGAAGTTAACTCAATATTGGTTAATGAACACTTCAATGTGTTCGAACCTGTTTTGCCAGACCGTAATGTTTCGCTACCACAAGATTTTAAGTTCCACCCAGAGTTTCAGCACGAGTGGTGGCATTACTTCGCGTCTTTGAAAGGTGATGATGGTAAAGACTATTCGGTTCAGTGGAGTTTTTTTCGTATCGCAACGGACGAACGTGAAACACCGGGGTGGCAAAGCCCTCAAGTCTATATCTCAAATGTGGTGGTCTCTTCTAAGTCCAAAGTATGGAAAGAACAGCGCATGGCTCGTGGCGGTATTGGCCAAGCGGGAATGACTAATCGTCCATTCAGACTTTGGATTGATAACTGGAACTGGCGTGCACTCGGCAACACCCCATTCCCCGGGCGCCTTCAAGTGCAAACTGATACGTTTGGACTAGAACTCGACACCATTGCAAAAGGGCCCTATGTGCTCAACGGCGATAACGGTTATCAGAAAAAGCACGACTTATTACCTGTCGCGTCTTATAACTTCAGCGCTCCATTTTTATCGTTGAGCGGTGTGTTGAACCTAGACGGCGTTACCAAGGAAGTGGAAGGAACTGCGTGGGTACATAAAGAGTGGGGCAGTGGCTTACTTGGAGTGGGCCAACAAGGTTGGGATTGGTTTGTATTTAACCTCGATGACGGCACAGCGCTGAGCATTAACCGCTATCGTCATAACCAACAGTTGCCTTACATATTCGGGACATTAGCAACGCGCTCAGGCAAAGTTTACCAATTAACGGAATCCGACATTTCCATTCAACCATTGCAAAATACAACGTTGATGAATGGAAGACGGATGCCTTTGCAGTGGATCATTAACGTCCCTAAGCATGATATCAACCTCACAACGCGTATTATACGCAGGGATATGTGGCTTCCATTTGTCATACCATATTGGGAAGGGCCGATTAAGGCGAGCGGGAGCCATGAAGCGACAGGCTTTATGCAGTTAACTGGCTACTAAAAAACACCTAAGGCTATAATTTGATAGCCTTTTTTTATGCCTGCGCCTTTTAGCGTCCCCCAATGAATTGTGCATACAGGTTCGATGATCTCATCTATACTTAATTCATGGTGCATAACAACATTATGGAATATACGACGTATTGTTTAGTATTTGTAGGAAAAACCGAAGTTAAACATCCGAAGAAGTGATTATCTATCAATTAAACTTGGATATAAACTCGTGGTTATTCTTTGTTATTCGTTTATTTAAATAATAAATATAAGGGCGAAATCATGACCGACGTCATCCGTGACTTCTTTAAAATGGAATCTGCTGGCGGCATCATACTAGTCATCGCTGCGGCGATCGCAATGTTTGTAGCAAACTCACCACTGAACGAAATGTACCAAGGTGTACTTCACAGTTACGTTCTTGGTATGTCTGTGTCTCACTGGATTAACGATGGCTTAATGGCTGTCTTCTTCCTTCTAATCGGCTTAGAAGTTAAGCGCGAACTTTTAGAAGGCGCATTAAAGTCTAAAGAGACAGCAATCTTCCCAGCTATCGCAGCCGTTGGCGGTATGCTAGCTCCTGCACTTATTTACGTGCTATTTAATTCAAGTAACCCTGAAGCGCTTCAAGGTTGGGCTATCCCAGCAGCGACTGATATCGCATTCGCATTGGGTATTATGGCTCTTCTTGGTAACCGTGTACCGGTAAGCTTGAAGGTATTCCTACTAGCATTGGCAATTATCGATGACCTAGGTGTTGTTGTTATCATTGCACTGTTCTACTCAGGCGACCTATCAACACTTGCACTTACAGTTGGCTTCATCGCGACTGGTGTGTTGTTCATGCTAAACAACAAGCATGTGACTAAGCTGAGTGTTTATCTTATTGTTGGTGCAATTCTGTGGTTCGCAGTATTGAAGTCTGGTGTTCATGCAACGCTGGCTGGTGTAGTAATTGGTTTTGCTATCCCACTGAAAGGCAATAAAGGTGAACATTCTCCGCTGAAGCATCTAGAACATGCTCTGCACCCATACGTCGCTTTTGCAATCTTGCCAGTCTTTGCTTTTGCAAACGCAGGTATTTCATTGGAAGGTATCTCAATCTCAAGCCTAACAGGTATGCTACCGCTTGGTATCGCTATGGGTCTATTGATTGGTAAGCCTCTTGGTATCTTTGCATTCAGCTGGGGTGCGGTGAAATTGGGTGTTGCTAAGCTCCCTGAAGGTGTGAACTTTATGAACATCTTCGCAGTATCTGTCCTGTGTGGTATTGGTTTTACAATGTCTATCTTTATTTCATCACTAGCATTTGGCCCAACGAATGTAGAGTTTGACACACTAGCTCGACTAGGCATCCTGATGGGATCTACAACAGCTGCAATTCTAGGTTACTTCCTGCTAAGCGTTTCTTTACCGAAAACAGCAAAGCAACAAGAAGTAAAACTATAATCAGCGGTAGACTCGTTTAACGGCGAGCCTATTCACTGATTAACAAGCTAACTTCTGAGTAGCAAGACGAGTCACAGAGTCTCCCTCGACTCATGTGACGACAAAGAACAAAAAAGCCGTGATGGGCAACCCTATCACGGCTTTATTGATCTTATAACTAAGCTGCTGTTGTTCGACACTCGCTCTATGTCACATCTAGATCCACAGTGACAATGTCACGCTACTTTTCAAGCGTGGTAAATATGGTCCACTCCTCGACGATCTGTTCGCTTAGTCCGACAACTGTGGCTGTTACTCGGCGGTTCAGTGCATGAGACGTAGCATCGTTGCCATCGCTCTCTAAGCGGTTTTCACCGTAACCAACAACTCTTACTCGGCTCGGGTCGATACCATTCGACAACAGTTCATCTTCAACGTGGTGAGCGCGTTTCTTTGATAGCTCTAAGTTGTATTGACTCGCGCCGACTTTACTGGCGTAACCTTGAATCTCTATCGATGCACTTTGGTAGGTTTCTAAGAACTCAGCCATAGTGGTGATTTGATCTGAGAAGATAGGGTTAACTTCATAGGAGTCATTGGCGAAAAGGATGTTCAGCCGTCTGACTTCTTGCGAGCTAACCGTCTCTCCACAGCCTTCGTTGTCTACCAGAGACGACTCTGGTGTGCCAGGACAGGTGTCTCGTGCATTCACCACACCATCTCTATCATCGTCTTGCAGGTCTGCAATCTGTTCTGCTTCAGGTGTCTCGATATAAGCCTCTTCCTGCTGGTTTGAACAGGCAAATAAAGTCATCGTTAACACGGGAAGTAATAAGTAAGGTATTTTCATCATTAATACTCCACTGCCGTTGTCCACTCGTCTGGAATGTCGACCAGTAGAGCGTTCAATAGAGAGCCTGTCGCGTTCATTACACGGTATTTAGCGTACTGTTCAGAGTAATGCGCATCTAAGTAATCTTTGCGGGCTTCAAACAATTCGTTTTCAGTGTTAAGCAGATCAAGTAGCGTACGTTTGCCGATTCGATATTGTTTCTCATAAGCGATAACGGTTTCTGACGCCGAATCCACGTGATCAGACAAGAAGTTCTTTTGTTGTAACGTCAGATCCAATGCACTCCAAGAGAGGCGAAGGCCTTCTTCAACTTGTCGATAAGCACGATCTCTTAGATCTTTTGCTTTATTGAGTTGGTAAGCTGCAGCTTCTGAATTAGCACTATCGGTACCACCGTTGTAGAGGTTGTATCGCATTCTCAACATTGCCAAAGTCTCTTGGCTCGAACCTTCATCGCCTCCAGCATCATCTCGCCATGACTGAGATGCTTCAATAGAGAAGGTAGGGTAGTTCACGCCCTTTGATTGTTTGTATTGGAAGTGGGCTGAATCGACATCTGCGTTTGCAACTTTGATCACTGGGTGTTGGTCTAATGCATCGACAATGGCGTCCGTTAACGACAAAGGAATTTTAGAAATATCGGCTCTTGGGTAAATTAAGCCTAGGGGTTCTTGACCCACCACTCGTCTAAACTGGGTGTGGGTGTCGATCAAATTATTCTGTGCGGCCAACAGATTACCATGAGCCTTCGCAATCCTAGCTTCTACCTGCGATACATCAGCTGTCGAACCTATGCCTGAATTCGCTCGTTTCTTTATGTCTTTATAGATTTTCTTGTGTATTGAAAGATTACTTTCTGACAGTGCCAGCACTTCAGTGGCTTTCACTGCATCTAGATAGATTTGTGTTACCTCTAGCGCTTTGTCTTCGGCATCCGCGAGCAATTGCAAACGAACCGATTCTGCTTCTGCGGCAGTACGATCAATATCATTGAGAGTCGATGAACCATCCCACAGCAACTGAGTGAGGGAAATCGTCGCTTCCTTTCTTGTGAGATCGGTATCGGGGCCGTTATTTGGTGCAGGGTTTATGCCTTCGTAACCAATACCAGCATCAAGGTCGATACTCGGCCTATAAGCACCACCTGCGGCATCGTTTCGTTTTTGTACACTCACAAACTCATTAAAAATACTTTTTATCTCAGGATTCGTCGCCAAGGTAATGGCAACAGCCTGTTCTAAAGTCTGAGCAGAGAGTGGGGTTGCAATAGCTAAGCAACAGATGATGGGTAATTTAAACAGTCTCAAAGTAGGTCTCCTTCTACTTTTAAAAGCTCCCGCCTCCTCCCAACTAGCGTTTAACTACTTAATTGAGAAGGGTATTAAACGAAGCTTAGGACATCTGCTAGAAATTGCTAAGTTTGTTGATTTTTTTTTGAATGTAAGTCGCTATTGCTATTGACTAATTTTCAAAGTACCAGATTTACCAACTTTTAGTGAGTTGATTATCAATAGTGCCACTACTAGATTTATTGTAGGAAATAGCCACAGCGCAGGGTGGGATTGATTCCGCGTTTGGCGTGTTCTGGGCAGAAGTGGGAATATGGATATGGGAAATATCAACCTAAATATACTAGGTCTTGCTAGTAGGAGTGTAGTGCTCGACGCTCAAGGCCAAGTTAGACGTTTGTCTCCGGGCGAACAACCAGCCGCTAGCGATGTAATCATCAGTTTTGATACTAGCGAAGAGAGTGTACCAAGTGTTTCTGCACGTTTTGTAGATAACCAGGGCCAACAAAATGTGCTAGATACTGATGACGCGATCGCTCAAGTTCAGCGTGCTATTGAAGAAGGATTTGATCCAACGGAACTAGGAGATGAGTTTGATACTGCCGCTGGTGAGGAAGGCTCTAGTTTGACCAACAGCGGTAGGATTGAACGTACTGGGGCTGAAACTCAAGCTGCCACAAATTTTGAAACTGACGGGTTTGAGTCTCAAGGTCTGTCGGAAACTCAAAGTCTTGCTCTTTTTGATATTATCGCCTTTGCGCTTATTTCAGGTGAAACTAATGTTATTGAGTTTGAGCAGGATGAACCTATTGAAACTGGGGGCGCTTTAACGAGTGAAGACCCAGACGTTACCTTTATTGTTAAAGAGGTCGCTGGGGATAATGATCTCGGTACTTTTGTTGTAAACGAAGATGGTACTTGGACCTTCGTGGCCAACAGTCCTTATGATGAGCTTGCGGATGGTGAGCAAATTCAAGACTCGACGACAGTACAAACCTCCGATGGAGGCGAACAAGTCATTACAGTAACGATAATTGGTACTGATGATGCAGCTGTGGCTACTGATGACTCGGGCAGTGTGACTGAGGACATTGATGTAGATGAAATCACCAATCAATTAGTGACATCCGGTCAGATTGTGATTACAGATGTAGACAGCGACACTCCTACTTTTTCAGCTGACGGTGAGTTTAACCTCGTAGGTTCAACAAACGAATCACAGCTAGGTGTATTGAGCATCGACCCTGATGGTGCTTGGACTTACGTAGTTAACAACGATGACGTTCAGTACTTGGATGACGATGAGTTCGTTACTGAAGTTTATACTGTGACAGCAAGTGACGGTACTACGAGTGAGGTGATCATCACTATTAACGGTGCCGATGACCCATCTGATATAACCGTAGGTGAAGGTGATTCAGACACTGGTGAAGTGACTGAGGATGTTAATGTTGACCAAGAGAGCAACAACTTAATTACTTCTGGGACACTAACGATCACCGATGTCGACGATAACGACGTCGCTGCTTTTCAACCTAACGGTGTGTTTAATCCTGAAGGCTCAACCAATGATACCGCGTTAGGTATGTTGACCATAACCGACGATGGCGAATGGACGTACGTTGTAGATAACGATGATGTGCAATATCTTGATGACGATGAGTTCGTTACCGAGGTTTACACAGTTACTGCGATTGACGGAACCACAAGTGAAGTGACCATCACCATCAACGGTGCCGATGATCCGTCTGAGATTACTGTTGGTGAAGG
>NZ_JBFRUJ010000059.1:0-3000 GCF_041474575.1 Vibrio sp. 10N.222.51.C5 | reverse complement strand
GGAGCATGGACTTACGTCGTAGACAACGACGATGTGCAATATCTTGATGACGATGAATTCGTCACCGAGGTTTACACGGTTACTGCGATTGACGGAACCACCAGTGAAGTAACCATCACCATTAACGGTGCTGATGATCCATCCGAGATCACCGTTGGCGAAGGTGACTCTGACATGGGTGAGGTGACGGAAGATGTCGATGTTGATCCGGAGAGTAACGACTTGATGGCGACGGGAACACTGACGATTACCGATGTTGATGCTAACGATGTCGCGGCTTTTCAACCTAACGGAACGTTTAACCCTGAAGGTTCGACCAATGATACCGCGTTGGGTATGTTGACCATTACCGACGATGGTGAATGGACGTACGTTGTAGATAACGATGAAGTGCAATATCTTGATGACGATGAGTTCGTTACCGAGGTTTATACAGTTACTGCGATTGACGGAACCACAAGTGAAGTGACCATCACCATCAACGGTGCCGATGATCCGTCAGAGATTACTGTTGGTGAAGGTGATTCTGACATGGGTGAAGTGACGGAAGATGTCGATGTCGATCCTGAAAGCAATGACTTGATGGCGACAGGAACATTGACGATCACTGATGTTGATGCCAATGATGTCGCTGCTTTTGAACCCAACGGAACGTTTAATCCGGAAGGTTCGACCAATGATACCGCGTTGGGTATGTTGACCATAACCGATGATGGAGCATGGACTTACGTCGTGGACAACGATGATGTGCAATACCTTGACGACGATGAGGTCGTCACTGAGGTTTACACGGTTACTGCTATTGACGGAACCACAAGTGAAGTAACCATAACCATCAACGGTGCCGATGATCCATCCGAGATTACCGTTGGTGAAGGTGACTCTGATATGGGTGAGGTGACGGAAGATGTCGATGTCGATCCAGAAAGCAACGACTTGATGGCGACGGGAACAATGACGATTACTGATGTTGATGCTAACGATGTCGCTGCTTTTGAACCCAACGGAACGTTTAATCCAGAAGGCTCAACCAATGAGACCGCGTTAGGTATGTTGACCATAACCGATGATGGCGAATGGACGTACGTTGTAGATAACGATGATGTGCAATATCTTGATGACGATGAGTTCGTTACTGAGGTTTACACGGTTACTGCGATTGACGGAACCACAAGCGAAGTGACCATCACCATCAATGGTGCCGATGATCCATCTGAGATTACCGTTGGTGAAGGTGATTCTGACCTGGGTGAGGTGACGGAAGATGTTAATGTCGATCCTGATACTAACGAACTTTCAGCGTCAGGTACTTTAACGATTACTGATGTCGACACGAGTGACATGCCCGCCTTTAAACCTAATGGTGTGTTTACCCCTATTGGGTCTACTTATGCACTTGCTTTGGGTATGTTAACGATTACTCCAGAGGGCGCATGGAGTTATGTCGTTGATAACGATGCGGTTCAATACTTGAATGATGATGACACGGTTATTGAAAGATATGTGGTAACCGCGATCGATGGTGTAGAGCATGTTATCGAGATAACAATCAATGGTGTCAATGACGCACCTGAAGCGACCAGCTTTACGGTCGTTAATGATGAGGACGCGATTATACCTATTCTCTTCGATTCTGAAGATGGCGGCATGCCTGATTACATCTCAGATATAGAAGATGACCATGACGACATTCCACTTAATATTCGAATCGAAAGTTTGCCAACCAACGGCAGCCTCTTGTATACCGACGAAAATGGCGTCACGAGAGAAATTGTACAGTCTGATGTTGATAACGGTGAGTTGTTTGTTCCGAACAATATCAGCTTCGTTGCCGGGCCTGGAGAAATGTTTGAAATGGGCTTTAGTGGCGATCCAGACGATATGCCAGATCTCGTTGATGGTTTCTATAATTGGGGTGTCGCGGTATCACCAACCGAAAGGCTAATTACCTTAGCTAACGGAAATACCATTACGCTATCGATTGACGACAATAACGACAAACCCCTACAGCAGTATCAAGGTGAACAGCCTCATGTTGGTTATGGGATTGGTGATACTGATGGTAAAGGTATGAACATGCAGGAGACCTTGATCATCGACTTTACCAACAACCCACTTGATGTTGTTCATTTTGGATTAGATGGGTTGGGCGGAGAGTTCAATACGAATAGCAGTGTACATATTGAAGTGATTTATACCTTTGCTGACGGGACAACAGCTAGTGAGCAATACCAAAAAGATGAAGGCGATACAGGCAACCAACAGATCTTGTACGAGTTCAGCTACTCGTCACCAAGTAATCCGATTGTTGGTATGGAGCTTTCATCTTCCGGTGGTAATTGGGAGTTGCGTTACGTACAAGGTAATGAAGCTGTAACCGATGACCCTCAATTTGACTATGTCGCAGTAGATTCAAATGGCGCTGAAAGTACAGTCGAAACGGTGACGGTTGATATTGAAGAACCACAACAATATAACGTGACTAGTGCTGCGAGTAACGAGCCTTTATTTGCGGGCTCTGGGAATGATCTGCTTATTGGTGATAGCGATGACAATATTTTCACCTGGTTAGACTCTGCACTCGATAATGGTACAGACATCATTAAAGACTTTGAGCTTTATACCAATGGCTCTGGTGATTTGATCGACCTAAATGATCTGATTGAAGATCCACAAGACGAAACTCAAATGGCCGAGCTTCTTGATATGATCGAAGTGTCGGTCGATGGCGAAGACATCGCTTTGTCTATTCCAATCAATGGTGGAGACGACGTTCAAACAATCGTGATAGAAGGGATCACTACGGAAATGGGTGCTTCAGTTGACCTTGGTAATGATCTCGCAATATTGGGAGAGCTTATTAAAAACGATGCAGCTTAATAGGCATCGTGGAATGCTCCATAGCTTGACGTAATGAAAGCTCTCGGTTTCGGGGGCTTTTTGCGCTCAGGAGTAGCCGAAGAAAAATTACCTGAATCATAGGCAAAAAAAAGGTTCATC
>NZ_JBFRUJ010000058.1:0-36504 GCF_041474575.1 Vibrio sp. 10N.222.51.C5 | reverse complement strand
TTCTTAAACGATCGGCATTAGGATAATCGATGTAGCCTTTTTCGTTGCCGCCGAACAGAGTGGCGCCATCAAGTTCTGATAGTTCGCTGCCGTTTTGTAGGCGTGAAACTAGATCTGGGTTAGCAACGAATGGGCGACCAAATGCGACGAGATCGGCGTAGCCTTTGCTTAGTACTTCTTCGGCGCGTTGTGGTGTGTAGCTGCCGGCAACGATGATGGTGTTAGAGAACAAGGCTCTTAGTTCGACACGGAAGCTTTCAGGGATAACTGGAGCATCATCCCAATCGGCTTCTGAAAGGTGCAGATAAGCGATATTACGAGCTTGTAGCGCTTTTGAAGCTTCTAAAATCGTTGGTACGATATCTGGGCAGTTCATGTCTTTGAAGGTGATGAACGGAGCCAAGCGTACGCCTACTTTGTCTGCGCCAATTGCATCAATCACTGCATCCATAACTTCGATTAGGAAGCGAAGTCGGTTCTCGCGGCTACCGCCGTAGTTGTCGGTGCGTTTGTTTGAGTTGGTTCTTAGGAACTGATCAATCAGGTAGCCATTGCCACCGTGTATTTCCACTCCGTTGAACCCTGCCTCGACTGCTTTTTTCGCTGAGTTAGCAAAATCTTGAACAACACGATCGATGTCTGCTTGGGTCATCTCTCTTGGTTGGATGCAATCCACCATGTTGCCGTTACCATTCTCATCAGAGATCCAAACCTGCGTTTCTATTGGAGCTAATGCAGAAGGTGCAATCGGTAACTCGCCTTTTTGAAAGGTAGGGTGTGATACTCGGCCTACATGCCATAGCTGGCAGAATATCGCGGCACCTTGTGCTTTTGCTGCTGTTGTTACTGACTTCCAACCTTCGATTTGTGCATCGGTATAAACGCCGGGTGTGAATGAGTAACCTTGAGAGTCATCAGAGATCTGCGTTGCTTCCGTGATGATCAGCCCTGCACTTGCGCGTTGTTGGTAATAGGTTGCCATCATGTCGTTTGGCACGTTTCCAGGTTGGCTAGTACGAGCGCGTGTCATGGGTGCCATAACCACGCGGTTTTGTAGTGCTAGGCCTTTCAGTTCTGATGCTTCGAATAATTTGTTCATGGTTTCTACCTTGTTTTAATGCTGTGATCTTTCGTTTTTTATTGGGGCTTATTTGCTTTCTGCTGGGCTGAAAATAGAGTTGCTTTGTGGCCTCCCCGCTCGGTTGGCTTTCGCAATAAGCAGCAAACCAATAACAGGGACAACAACGGCTGCGAATGGAATCATGCCTGCGCCTAGTTGGCTGTCGAGTACCATGCCGCCAAGGAATCCACCAAAGGCATTGGCTAAATTAAACGCTGAGATATTCGCGGTTGCTGCTAGCTCTTGGCCTTCGCCACCGTTGTTCATCACTCGAAGTTGCATTGCTGGAACGTTCGCAAATGATGCAATACCAAAGACAAATGCCGCTGCAACGAATAGGATTTTGTTGTCTACAACAAGGCCAACCACTACTAATGAAGCGATCATCGCGATAGCCCAAAACATCGATGCTTTGCCTAAATCTTTGTCAGAAGTGCGGCCGCCCAAGGTGTTACCGATGATTAAGCCGACACCAACAATCACTAAGATCCAAGTGACTGATTCTTGACCGTAACCCGTGATGTGCATGGCGATAGGCGCAAGGTAGCCGTAAAGCGTCATGAAACCAGACCAAGCAAAAGCGGTGATCGCCAAGCTGATCAGCAGCATTGGGTTTTTGAACGCTAAAAGCTGAGTTTTGATGTCTTTCGCTTCGCTGTGACCCGTTGATTTGATTGACGTCAGGATAGAAATCATCGCAATCGTGCCAAGTGCAGCCACGGTAAAGAAAGTGGTGTGCCAGCCGAATTGCAAGCTAACCCAAGTACCCGCTGGAACGCCAAGAACGTTAGCGAGTGTTAGGCCTGCGAACATCTGACCAACGGCACGACCTGCCATTTTTTCAGACACTAAGTTGGTTGCGACAACCGCACCGATGCCATAGAAAGGGCCTTGCACTAAGCCTGCGATCACACGGCTTGCCAGTAGAAGTGGATAGCTTGGCGCTAAGGCGGATAACACGTTGCCAATAATGAACAGTGCCATTAAGCCAATCAGCACTATCTTCTTATTAAAGCGCGCAAGGTAGATTGTTAAGATCGGGCCGCCGATAACGATAGCCAACGCGTAAGCACTGATAAGGTAGCCAGCTTGACCTTCTGTGATTGAAAGTGATGTGGCGATTTGTGGAAGAATGCCTGCGATAACAAACTCAGCGGTGCCAATTGCAAATGCTGCGAGTGTCAGTATCCAAACTTGGAATGGCATCTTTTCTTGTGTCATGGCTTCTGATTTCATGATGAGTTACCTATGTAAATTCTTATTTGTTAGGACGTTGAGATAAACACCCTCACGATTGTTCTTTATGTCTTTGCGGGGTGTTAGCCGAGTAGAGCGCCGCCGTCGATGTCGATGATTGACCCTGTTACGTATGGGTTGTTAATCGCGAATAGGTAACCCATAGCCACCTCTGAAGGCTCGCCAACCTTGCCTGCGGGTAGGTTATTTTTGGCGTTGTCGTACATGCTTGTACGAGCGGAATCGTCCATGTTTTTGTAGGCTTCCGTCATGGTTAAACCCGGGCTAACGGCATTGACTCGAATGGGTGACAGCTCTTTCGCCAGTATTTTAGTCACGCTTTCTAGTGCGGCATTGATGGCGGTTTTTACGTAAGTGCCAGCCACTACTTTGCGAGACAACATGCCTGTCGTGAGCGTGATAGAGCCGTTTGGCGTCATGTAGCGTGAGGCATGTTTTGCTACGTTTAAGCTGCCCCAAAACTTAGTGTCAAAAGCTGTCTTAGCGTCTGCGGTTGCTACATCTGTTACTTTTCCTGCGGGAGCGGATGAGCCAGCCGTTACGACTAAGTGGTCAAACACGCCAATCGATTCGAAGTATTCACAAATTGACTTTTCATTGCTGATATTAAGGCCTGTATGTCGGCTAGCGACGTGCACTGTGTTGTTTTCGTTTCTCAATTTCATCGCGAGTGCTTTACCGATGCCTGATGTGCCACCAATGATGACGAAAGTGCGTTGCTCTTGATTAGTCGATTCGTTAGTCATGCTCTGAATTCCTGCGTTGTTCTGTTGATGTTTGTCATTATATTTATTCGACTAAATTTGATAATTGGTTAAAATATAAATTCATTATTCGGTTAATCTGAATAGTGTCGCTGAGTATTCAGATCGAGCATTAAGATCGAGAAGTAAGACGAAGAGACGGAAGCGAGAATCGTATGGATAAGTTTTCAGATATGGCGATGTTCGTCAGTATTGTTAAGCATCACGGGTTAGCGGCGGCTGGGCGCGAACTGGGTTTATCACCTGCGACCATGACAGCAAGGCTTCAAGCGCTGGAAGAGCGATATGGTGTGAAGTTGTTGAATCGAAGTACGCGCCATGTGTCTTTAACCGACTCTGGCGAGCTGTATCACAAGGCGTGTCTGGAGATATTGGATAATGTCAGTGAGGCCGAAAACCTGATCCAAAATGGCGTCAAAGAGGTCAAAGGTCCACTCAAAATCGCCGCGCCGAAAGACATCGGAAAGCAGTACATTCTTCCGATTCTCTCTGAGTTCTGTCAGCAATATCCCGACGTGATCCCTTACCTCTACTTGAACGATAACCTCTCGAACATTGCTGAATCTGGCATGGATATCGTGGTCCGTTATGGTGAATTGGTCGACAGCAGTTTGATATCCAGACGCTTGTCACCAAGCCGACGTGTGCTGTGTGCTTCTCCTGAATATCTTGCCAAGCATGGAACACCGTTAACACCACAAGATTTGGTTGATCACGATTGTTTAGCCATGCTGCGCAGCAATGAAGAGCTCAAGACATGGCACTTCCAAGATCATGATATGAAGAAGTCGATTACTGTTGTTCCAAAGCGATTTTCAGACGATGGCGAAGTGATTCGCTACTGGGCATTAAAAGGCGAGGGCATTGCTCTTAAATCGGTACTGGATGTGCAAGGCGACATCAATAACCAGCGCCTTGTGACGCTGCTTAATGGCTACATGAAGAACTTCAACACCGCGATGTCGGTGTCGAGTGCCGATTTGAATGTGGTGTACATCAGCAAGAAATATCAGCCCAAGCGTATCCGGTTGTTTCTTGATTTCTTGTTTGAGCGGTTTGGCGATTTGGTTGAAAAGTCTAGTTAGATTAGCCGAGAAGCAGCGTATGACAGATCTCTCGAACTCAACACCCGGGTACGGACAGAGAACATTGAACTGGTTATGATACGACCAACATAAGGATGTGATTGGAGAGAAAAATGAAAGTCGTCGGAGATACGGTTATCCAACCTTTTCACAAGGCAACCTGCCATTGCGGTGCGGTTGAACTAGAGTTCAGCTTACCTAACGGGATAGAAAAACCACGCCGCTGTGATTGCTCTATCTGTCGTCGCAGGGGAGCGATTGTGGGCTCTGTTGCGCTGGATGGCATCAAGATCCTTAAAGGTGCGGAGCATCTCAAGCTTTATCAATTCAATACCAATACCGCAAAGCATTACTTCTGCTCAAACTGCGGCATCTATACCCATCATCAACGCCGTTCTAGTCCAAACGAATACGGTTTTAACATCGGCTGTTTGGAAGGGGTAAACCCTTTTGATATTGGTGATGTGGTGACCAACGATGGTGTCAATCATCCAGCTGATCGTTAATTTATTGAGCATAAAAAAGGAAGGAATTATGTCTGAATACGGAGTGATCATTCGCTGGAAAAAAGCAGAAGATGAAGTCTTTAGCGACAATCAATACAGCCGCGGTCATACGTGGGAGTTCGATGGTGGTGTCACTGTGCCTGCTTCGTCCTCTCCACATGTTGTGCCACTGCCGTTTTCGGTGGAAGCGAATGTTGATCCAGAAGAAGCGTTTATCGCGGCACTTTCTAGCTGCCATATGCTGACGTTTTTGGGCATTGCCGCAAAGCAGAAGTACGTGATCGACTCCTATGTCGATGATGCGATTGGTGTGCTGGAAGAAGATGAATCTGGCCGCTCATCGGTCACTAAGGTGACTCTGCGCCCTAAAATTGTGTTTTTAGGTACCAAAAAGCCCACCGCCAAGCAGCTCGACAAACTGCACCACTTGGCGCACAAAAACTGCTTTATCGCGAACTCGGTAAAAACGGACATTGTGGTAGAAACTAAAGCGTAAACCACACACGTTAACATCCAAAAACCGCGAGGTTGCTTAGTGCATCACTGGCGGTTTTTTTGTGTCTGTGTAATCCTACGTACGGTTTTAATTGAGTGACAGTTAGAAAGTTTTGAGAGATAGGTAGAGAGCTCTTGAATGGTAGGAATAGATTGGTTAGCAGAGAGTTATGTTTAGCGTCCCATTGAATAGTTTTGTACATCGTGTGAGTGATAAAAGCCAAGTGATGGTGAATGCTGCGGAATGTGGATGTCAGTTGAAACGAGTTCGTCGTTCGCGTAATTGGCTGTTGGTCGCTCAAGAGTATCAACTCGTTGAATTTAAAACGATGTTAACCCATGAAAAAGACGGTTGGATAGCAATTGCAATCGACAAAGTGTTGCCTAAACCCGTGGTGTGTTTGGCATCTCTGTTGGCCGCTACACCTTCAATGACTGTGGCTCAGCTGGTGATGGAATCTGGATGTTCAATGGCCGAAGCAAGACGTGCTATTGATGAACATGAAGGTCTGTAGGCGTATTCAAATCGTGTGAAAAGAGAATTGCGAGCAGCAAAAAGCCCGTAACGATATTGCGCTGGAAAACGTCATATCGTTACGGGCTTTATCATCTGTGCTGCTGTTAAGCTAAGCCATGCGGCTTATGAAGCATTGAATCGATTAAGAGTTCGCTACTTTTACACGAATCGTGTTTTTGCCAAGCTTTGACAAGTTCAGCTTGTTTAGTGCCGCTTTAGCTTCTTCTTGCTCTGGCATTTCAACAAAAGCGAAGCCTTTTGAGTCGCCAGTTTCTTGGTCTAAAACTAGGCTGCACTCTTTTACTGAGCCAAACTCAGAAAATAGCACACGGATGTCTTGCTCAGAGGTAGAGCGCGATAGGTTACGAACTAGAAGTTTCATAATAAACCTTGAATATGAATTTACGCCGAGCATTGTCGCACACTTTCATGCTCACCCTCACAAATAATTACTCTAATCATTTCTTTGGTAATGTGTCGCTCTATTTACCGATTAAGCGAGCTGTTTACCTGCTAGCCGCGGTTTATCGTGATATCTGACACGAATCCATGCTCTGTGCTGGTCAACGCCTGTTGTAGCATCTGAGCGGCTTCTTGCGCGGTCATAAAGCTCGAGGTATCCATGCCTTTACCGCTTGTATTCCAAAACTCGGTCGCCATTCCTCCAGGGTAAACCGCCACGATTTTCATCGGGTGACCTTTTAGCTCCAACCTCACCGATTCGATAAAGCCTTTCACGGCCCATTTTGCCGCGCAGTAGGTGGACTCTTCCGCTTTAGCACCTTGGGCCGCCGTCGACATCACCACTGCAATGGTGACCGATTGATCTTTGTAGCGCTGCACAAGCTCGCGAATCAAAAAGATCGAAGACTCAATATTGTTCTTCAGCATGTCGCTGATGATGGTTGGATCTTGCTGTTCTATCTTACCGAAGTACCCACTGCCAGCGCTGTGGATCACCAGCTTCGGCATTTCAGGTAACGCATCCAATAACTCGCTCACTGAGTGCGGGTCACAGAGATCACACGCTTGGCTAATGGTATTCGCCGGTAGGCCTTGCGCCACTTCTGCTAAACGTTGTGCATTGCGACCTGTAATGGCTACACGCTGAGCGTCTGTTGCAGTGTTAGCGTATTGTATCGCGAGCGCTGCGCCTAAACCGCTGCTTGATCCGGTAATTAAAATCATACTGTCTTAAGTTTGTAGAGTTGATTCGAGATAGTAAGGGGCTAGGCTAAGATTTTCTGAGATCTATGGCTAAAGTTGATCGATAGCCTGGTTGATAGGTTGATAGGTTAATAGCTTGGGTGATCGGTCGAGCGGTAAGGCTGAGCTAAGAAAGTGGGGGAAAGCCGTTAAGAATCGACGGGTTTGGTCAGAAATAACACAGCCAAAAAGTAGCAGAACTAACAAGTAAAAGCGCCGGCATAGAGCCAGCGCTTTTGAGTAATCATAAGTGATTATTCGTCGTCGAACTGTTTGATCGTGAACGCGTCTTCGATTCGGTTAAGCTCTTCTTGTTCTTTCACTCGCTTCTCTTCTTGCAGAGTCGCTCTCGTTTCGTTGAAACGTTTTTTCTCTGACTTAGTCAGGAATTTTACAGCTTTTTTGTTGGTCAGTGCGTAAGCAACTACGTCTTCACCTTTTTCTCTGCGGTCGTTTACGCGTTGTGAGAAACGTTCATTGTCGCGAGCTTTACGCTCCGCTGAGGTCAACTTGCTCATGCTTTAAAGCCTTTTCAATTATTCATGGTAGGGAATCTACGCTTAGCGAAACAAATGGGGACTGCTTAGTGTCAGTCTAGTCCATTTGTATGCTGGTGGCGCATCTTAGCACAATGGCTTGAGCATGCAGGTATGCTATTCGAGGGATCAAACAAAACAGCCCACAATTTTCGTTGTGGGCTGTTTTGTTACGTACTGTAGATGTAGTCATCGTTTTAAAACTAAGAATCAGAAACGGCAGTTACATCAAATCTTCTCGATGTATAAGATGACCTCTCCGACTTTAAAGCCAAACTTAGACATCTCAGTCTTGTTGAACAAGCGTTTATCGTCCATTAAGAACATCCAATCATCGAGCACCACTTCATAGGTGCTGCCGTCTACTTCAATTTCTAGATCATATTTCCAATACAGCGCAGAACCTTGGGTTTCACCATAAGCGGTTCCAACGACATCGTTGGCAGTCCCAGAATAGGTGTTTTCGCCCGTTTTGATCAGATTCCAAACGCGAGTTGAGCGCTCGCCATCAGCAAAAGAGAACCACTCTTTTATTTCTCCGTTGTCACCGTCCCAAGTCGCGATCAGTTTGGCATCAAAGCGGCGCAGTAAGTTACCAGAGCGGTCTAGCACCATGCCGTAGGCCATTAGCTCGCCATTAAAAAAGGTTTCAAGCTTGAGCTCTGGCGTTGTGTCGACATGGTCTTCTAAACTTGCAGAGCCACAGCCCACTAGCCAAGTGAGTGAAAAAAATGCCAGAGCAAATTTTATTATTGTTGTTTTTGGATTCATTTGTTCAAACCTAAAAGTTGTTTACGAAGACCGGGTTCAGAGGTGTTTTCAGACAACCAAATCGCTAGAAAGGCTTCACCAAATTGCTTGTCTTGGATGGTGCCGATCGGTTGTTCATCGAAATAAAAACGACTTACGTTATCTTCAGCGACACGAATCGTGAGTGTGCTTCCTTCTTCCACGTTCGGCCACATCGCGTACAAGGGTTTCAACCAACGTTGAATGTTGCTGTCAGAGTAGCCAAGCTTGTTCCACTGATCTTCGGTCGCGTCTACGAGGTCTTTGCTATCGATAGAGCGGTAATACTCAAGCTTCAAAGCTCGTTCGGAATTGGTTGGAGTCGCGTAGAATTCTGCCGAGTAGAGAGTCCAAAACAGGTAACTCATTTCACCCTCACCACGTTTGGTCAGATCATCGACAGCAGAGGCTCTAGCGTGTCCGGCAAATAACAGCGCAGCAAAGATTAACGGGAGAGTAATAAAGCTTAGAAGTGTGTTTTTTGCTTGCTGATGAGCGCGAACAATACCTCGCTCAGGTTTGAACGTTTGTGTCGGGTTGCGTGGATAAGCCATAAGTCACCTCGTTATTGCCATTTTAGGTTGTATTAAGTTGGAGTAGGCGGCCACCAGTAAGGGCAACAAAATCCCCCAACTTATTGCAAGGGCAGCAACTACCGATGCATCTGGCCAAGTAGTAAGAAGAGCACCTGCTTTGATGCCTCCCCAATAACTACTAGTACCTGCTACGAACCCTATGACAAACAAGATCACTTTCGAGCATTTTAAAAGCCAATTTAGGCTGTGGTTAAAACTGATTAAGAACATGATCCACAGGCAGACAAGCCACACCGGGAACCACGATTGATTCGCAATTTCAGAGTCGACGGCAAACACGCCGAAGTGGAGTAAGAGGCTATCAAGCAATAGCCCCAATGGTAATAAAATGAGTATCTTCAAATCGCTACTGCGAGTCGGTGATAGAAGGAAGTGAACCACTACAATCAGTGGTGTGACGAACGGGGCTTGCGCGGTAAAGAAAGCACTGCAAACCCAGGTCGCTTGAAACAGTACGAGATTAATAATCCAAAACCGCTTCATCTTTTTCTCCAAAGTAACGAGGTTTTCTTGCGACTACATGGTGAGTGCTGATCACGCGCTCTTTGAATGCGCCTTCACAGTAGCAGAAGTAGAAGGTCCATAAGCGTTTAAACTCTTCTGAATAGCCGAGAGACTCTAGCTCTTCCCAACTATTTTCAAAGGCGATGTTCCAATCATTCAGCGTTCGAGCGTAGTGCAGGCCAATGTCATCAATTTCTTGAACCACAAGGTCGGTGCTGGTCGCAAGGTGTTGGGTCATCACTGAAACAGAAGGTAGGCAACCGCCGGGGAAGATGTACTTCTGAATAAAGTCGACACCTTTGCGGTATTTGTCGTAACGGCTGTCAGCAATAGTAATTGCTTGAATCAGCATCTTGCCTGAGGGCTTAAGTAGCGAGGAACATTTTTCAAAGAAGGTTTGTAGATACTCATGTCCGACCGCCTCTATCATCTCGATCGAAACCAACTTGTCATACTCACCAGTGAGATTGCGATAATCCTCTTTGAGCAGGGTGATTTTGTCGGTTAAACCAAGCGCTTTTACTCTCTGTTCAGCAAGTGCATGTTGGGCATCTGAGATCGTGGTAGTGGTGACGTGGCAACCGTAGTGTTGCGCCATGAAGATGGCTAAGCCGCCCCACCCTGTGCCTATCTCGATCACGCTATCTTTCTCAGACAGTTCTAGTCGCTCACAGATGGTTTTCATTTTGTTTTGTTGAGCCTTCGACAAGGTTTCTGCGTCTTCGCTGTAGATTGCGGAAGAGTACTGCATCGAGCTATCTAAGAAGCGCTCATACAGCTCGTTGCCAATATCGTAGTGGGCGAGAATATTTCGCTTAGAGCCTTGCTCGGTGTTGGCATTCTTACGACGCAGCAATAGGTTTTTGATGCGAGAAATCCATTGTGTCTTATCATCAAGTTCATCCAATTGGGCTTGGTTACGAGCCATGATTTGAATCACACGCGTTAGATTTGGGCTGGTCCATTTACCATCGATGTACGCTTCAGATGCGCCGATACTGCCGTTGATGACCACATCTCTAAAAAAGGTCGCATCATGAATCACGATTCGACCTTTCAAGTCTGCTTCTCGATCACCGAACACCGAATGCTGGTCGCGCTCAATGATCTCGAGCGTCGCGAATTGCAGGCTTTCTAACACCTTGAAGATTAAAGCTCGATATTTACAGTTGCTTGAAACAGCAACGGCTTTAGCTTGTTGTTCAATATTGTTGTTTTGTTTGGCAAGCTGTTCCATGTAAACCTCGCTGATAACTCATTCTAATATTTTGTGCCAACTAAGCTGAGTTCTGCTCCCTGATTGGAGCGAACCCAAGCTTCAATTGAGTTCTTTCATGTGCGCTTAAGACGTTGAGTCTGGATGCGCCACAAACGGTACTTTTTTCAGGAATAATTTGAGAGCCTGATAATAAATTCCCATCACGACTTTTATCGTCATCGCCGGAATCTTGAATACCGTTCGTCTAATGTTTGTCTTGGTTACTGACTGCTTCGTCAGAGCCAGTGTCGCATCGAAAAGCTTGTCGTCTCGGCGGCTTTCGATGTGAACTAACGTGCGTTTCGCTGGTGGCTTAATCTTCCAAAAATAAGTCATGTTCAAATCCATGAACGGCGAAACGTGAAACTCTTTTTTTACCTTCAATTCTTGGTGCATGTCGATGAGATAGTAGTGTCTTTCTCGCCAAGGCGTGTTACTCACCTCAGCCAACATGTACTTACAATCTCCAGTCTCGTCATAACAGAAGAAACAGTTGATTGGGCTGAAGTAGATGCCTAAACAGCGGCACTGAGCCAGCATCGTCACACGGTTTGAATCAGACCAAACCCCACCAAGTTGTTGCACTTTGGAAGCTATACGTTGCTTAAGTGATTTTGGTTCATCCGTGGTGACATTTTCTTTTTTTTCAGCGAGATAATCCGATTCGACAAAGCGAATCGGGTTGTACCAACGAGTTCCGAACAGCGCACTGCGCGCTGTGGTTTGGGGCAGCTCATCAAGATCTAACCCCATCATATACAGCTGATAGCTGAACTCATGAGTGATGTCGCCAAAGCGGCGATGTCTGACGTTACCCCAATAGATACCGCTGAGCTCTTCACTCTTTTTGGATGCGATCCCCATCTCGGGTGTCAGGGCTTGACTGTTCATAGGGCTGAACTCGTACTCAAATCTAAACCGAAGCGTTTGGTCACATCGAGTGCACTGTGGACACCGTCTTCATGGAAGCCGTTATACCAGTAAGCACCGGCAAAGTGCGTCTGGTTTTTGCCACAGATTTGCTCACGCTTGTGTTGAGCTTCGACCGTGTTCGAATTAAGTACCGGGTGATGATAAACAAAGCTGCGAATGATTTTTTCTGGGTCGATGGCTTCGCTTTGATTCAAGGTGACACAGAAGGTGTCTTGGCTTTCGATGCCTTGCAGAATGTTCATGTTGTACGTGACACAAGCAGGTCGTTTACTGTCGCCATCCAACATGTAGTTCCAGCTTGCCCAAGCCAGTTTCCTGTCTGGTAACAAGCGAGTATCGGTGTGCAGAACCACTTCATTGCGGCTGTATGGGATTTCGCCCAGTACCTGTTGCTCTTGTTCTGTTGCATCACCAAGCAGACGTAAGGCTTGGTCTGAGTGACAAGCAAAGATTACTTCGTCGAAGTCTTGTGTGCTGCCATCTTCAAACTCAATCGTGACGCCTGTTTCATTGCGAGTCACTTGTTTAATCGATGTATTGAGTGCAACGGGTTTGTTTAAGCGTGAAAGGATGATTTCAACATAAGAACGCGATCCCTTTGGTATCACATACCACTGAGGACGGTTCGCGATATCGAGCAATCCATGGTTGTAGAAAAACTGAATGAAGAACTTGAGCTCAAACTCTTCCATTTCTTCCAAGCTTGTCGACCAAATCGCCGCGCCCATCGGTAAGATGTAGTGCTGGCTGAAAAAGTCGGAAAATTGATTATCTCGTAGGAAACTGCCAAGGGTAACGTCTGGTGTGAATTCATTGCTTTCAAACTGAGCCTTACACAGCTTGTTGAACTTGAGAATGTCAGACACTAAAGACCAGAACTGAGGTTTGAAGATGTTGCTCCTCTGCGCGAATAACGAATTAATGCTGTGGCCGTTGTATTCAAACTTGGTCGTCGTGTTGTGGACGCTGAAGCTCATCTCAGTCGGTTGCCTTTCGACATCGAGTTGTTCTAGAAGCTGATTGAAATTCGGGTAGGTTCGATCGTTGAATACGATGAAACCTGTATCTATCGAAAACGCCGAGCCTTGATGTTCAATATCAACGGTCGCGGTGTGCCCCCCAACGTAATCATTCTTTTCGAATACTGTTACGTCGTGGTGCTTATCTAATATATGCGCGCAAGTGAGTCCAGATATACCTGAACCAATAATGGCGATTTTCTTCATTGTTATACCATCCTTGAAGCGAGTTTTTGCCAAACTGGAGTTGGAAGCATTCTTAGTAGCTTCATCAACATGATGAATCGTCTTGGGAAATCAATTTCACTCTTTCCTTGAGCGATACCATTTACGATTCGCTGAGTTGCGGCCTCACTACTAATAATCATAGGCATAGAGAACGTATTTCGCTCGGTTAATGGCGTTTCAACAAAGCCAGGGTGCACAATTGAGACATGAATGTTGTGCGTTGCCAGATCAACCGAAAGTGTTCTGCCTAAGTAGGTGAGGGCTGCCTTTGAAGCGCCATAAGCCTCGGCTCTTGGCAAAGGTAAAAAGCTGGCGCTGGAGCTGACTAAAACCAAACGGCCGCCGGGCTTGATGTTTTTTAACCAAGCTTTAAGGGCGTAGCCAATTGAAATTAGGTTTATGTTGATGACGCGCTCGAATAGCTCGGCATCAAAGTTCACTGGGTCGTCGATGTACTCACAATCACCTGCATTTAAAATCAGCAGGTCGAGCGGCTTGTCTTGGTCGAGTTCTGGAAAGTTGTGGTAATCAGTCAAGTCGAAACAGAGCGGTGTAATTGATGAATGCGCGATGTCTGTATCGTGAGAATCAACTAAGGCTTGCAGTTTGTCTGGATTGCGGCCACAAGCAATCACCTGATGCCCTTGCTGAGCGTAATCTTTAGCTAGGGATTGGCCGATACCTGAGGTCGCGCCTGTAATCATAATATGCATTATCGACTCGCTCTCTTTTTGATGGATTTTATCGCGCAGCCCAGTACTGGAATGTGTTCATACAACATAGAACCGACGTCGAGGTAGTCTCTGTGGTAGACCACTTGACCGTCGAGCATCTTAAGGTGGCTGTGCCCTTGTACTTCGATTGGCTTTTGCCCATTTAATTGCTTGTGAGCAAACTGCATCGTCCAGTAAACGGAAGCTTCGTCGTTCGCTTCGAAAGTGTGTTCGATATGAAAGTAACAGCTGGTTACTTGGGTGTAGAGGTTCTCGAAGTAGTGCGTAAGCGCCGAAATACCGCTGACATGATGCAGCGGATCTTGGAATTCAATATCAGGGTGATAAACCGTCTTAAGCACGTCGAAATTGTCGGTTCCGAGTTCTCGATACATGTTGAGAAAGTTATCAAGCCATAGAGAGTTATCCATAATATTCACTCTAATTATTTGAAGAAGGCTAAGGCTCTCAATCGTGCTTCTTTATGCTCAACGATGGGTTGCCAGTATTCGCTGTCTATTCCGTTTTTAGCGATAAAGTCATGTGGGAAATGTACATGCTTATCTGGGATATTTTGCAGCTCTGGTATGTACTTACGAATAAAAATTCCTTTTGGATCAAACTTTTCACTCTGAGTGATTGGATTGAAAATTCGGAAGTAAGGTTGAGCATCACAGCCAGTACTTGAAGCCCACTGCCAGCCACCATTGTTGGCACTAAAGTCTCCGTCGATAAGGTGCGACATAAAGAAACGCTCGCCCCAACGCCAGTCAATAAGCAGGTGCTTGGTTAGGAAGCTTGCCACCACCATTCTTAGTCTGTTGTGCATCCAGCCCGTTTCAACCAGTTGACGCATTGCGGCATCAACCAATGGATATCCTGTTTTTCCTTCGCACCAAGCTTTGAAGCTAGGATGATCGTGATACCAATCTAAACCATTGTATTTTTGCTGAAAGTTAGCACCTTTGACCAGTTTAGGGTGGTGGAACATCAAATGCTTATAAAAATCTCGCCAAATCAATTCATTGAGCCAACAAAAGGCCGGTAATTGCGTATCAAATAACAGATCGGGTTGCTGCTGAATCAATTGAATCGCTAACCAACGTGGGCTCACGGCGCCAATCGCTAAATAAGGTGATAGCCCCGATGTTCCTTTAACTGAGGGAATATCTCTCAGACGTGCGTAGTCGTTGACTTTATTGCCTAAGAAATTGGGGATCACATTGCCCAATACATCTTGGCTTAATGGCCAGCGACTCGAATCAACACGCGGAAAATCGAAATCATAGTCAGCAGAGATGGTTAAGGCTTGTAAGTCGTCAGGAAGCTGTGTTTGTGAACGTTCAGCTGACTCGACAGGAGCTGGACTGCAGATGATGCCTTTCACCTGAACTTCTTTTAACCAAGCGTTCTTAAAGGGCGTAAAGACTTTGAACATCTCGCCTTGTTTGTTGAGAACGCTACCGAGTGGCAGCATAACGTCACAATCGCTGATCTTCAGGTTTAGGCCGCTTGAAATCAGCTTTTTATCGCGAGCTTGTTCATCGACCTCTGGTTCAGAGTTAGCGTAGACGCACTTGGCATCAAGCTGCTGGCACAAATCGATGAGCTGTTTGGATTGGTCGTCAAAGTCGCTAGCTTTCAGGTGAAGCAACGTTATCCCGAATTCAGCGAGCTGGGAATCGAGTTGTTTTAGATGACGATAGATGAAATCAGCTTTGATCGGCGCAAGGTGGTGTTGCCGCCACGTTTGAGGCGTTGAAATGAAAACGGCGGTCGTTACGCCGTTTTCAACTGCCGCGACGAGCGCTGGGTTATCGTGAATCCGCAGGTCTCGTCGTATCCATAGTATGTCGCTCAATATCCGTATCTCAGTTTAAGTTCTTGAGGGTGCGGGTTTAGGTAAACCTGTGATTCTAGGTATTCGTTCGGGTATTCCATCAGGTAGTGATTGATCAGTGTCAGTGGCACTAGCAGTGGAACAACGCCCTCTCTGAATGATGCGATCTGGTTGGTCAGCTCTTGCTTGTGAGCGCTACTCAGTTGTTTTTTAAAGTAACCCTGCAAATGATGCAGCGTATTGGCGTGACTGCCTCGATTCGCGTGATGAGACAACGCCGTCATCAAGCCTTCGATGTATTGAGCCGCTAGTTCGTCGATATCTAAATCATTACCCGCTAGCAGTTTGCCTAAGCTTTTGTAACCCTCAACGTGGTGACACATGACTAGATATTTGTGGGCGCTGTGGAACTGAATCAGTTTGTGCTTGGTCACACCTTCATCCACAAGATCGAGCCATTTTTGGTAAGTGAACACTCGAGTCATGAAGTTTTCACGCAAAATGGGATCGTTAAGGCGGCCGTTTTCTTCAACGGGAAGTAACGGGTTGCCGTCCATAATTTGTTGGGTGAACATGCCTATGCCTGTCGATTCAGAGCCGCGACCATGGTGGTGGTACACCTTCACGCGCTCCATGCCGCAGGTTGGGCTTTTTTGACACACAATAAAGCCAGCAATGTGTTGGTTTTTCTTTGAGTAGTTTTGACCGAACTCGATCAGTTCGTTGGTCACATCACCTGAGCCATCAGGGCGAGAAACATGGATGATGTCATCTAGCATTCTTGTTTGACGAATGGTTGGACGAGGGGTTGGAAGACCAACAGCCATCTCTGGGCAAACAGGTTCCAATTCCACGTAGTCTGCTAGGTCGTCTGTACAAAAACGAGAGCGTTTATGACCTGTGTCGAAACGTACTTTATGTCCAGCAACACATGCACTGATACCGATTTTGATTTTCTTTTCCATTGGCCAACTCCTTTGCTCTTGCTCTGAGCTTTTTCTTATAGTTCAACATTGCTAATCGTATTTACAGAGCTGGGTGTGTTTTTACTTTGACACCGTAGTTGTTTTTATTCAGATGTATTGACGATATACAGGATAGCTTTATGCCATCCTGTATATTTATAGCCTGCAACTGGGTTAATAGATATATTTTCCAAGTGGATTGAATAGTTGGCTCACACCTTTTGTGAAGTAAAGCGCATCACTTGAAACGGTTAAACAGACACAACCTTCTTTTGTTGCCGGTTGATGAGTGTGATTGCCATCCAACCAGATGAAGTCACCTTTGTTGTAAACGCCCATTTCGTCTTCGAAACTGCCCTCTAGAAGAAGCGTGATCTCGAAGCCTTTGTGGGTGTGGCAAGGCACTTGTCCATCTTTGTCGATGTGCAACAAGCTGGTGTGGTGTGCTTCGTCAGCAAAATCGAGTCTTGCTCGTGAAATTTTGCCTAGGTTCATCCAGTCCTTTCTCGCTACTGAGTTTAGAGCGCGAGGGATTGTGAATGTCGTGTCAGCAACAGTTACTTTCTGAACCTCTGGAGTCACTTCAACAGACTGAGAAGTATCAGCTGTGATTTGCTCTATCGCGTCAAAATCAAAGTCCATGTCGTCCATTGAGAAGCTGTCTAGATCTTCATTTGAGAATACTGGCTCTGCGTCAAAAGCATTATTCGCTGCTACAGCTGTAAGCTGCTTGACTTGTTGTTGGCAGTGTTCACACAGCTCTACATGGCTAGAAACAATCAAAGAAACTGAATCAGCCAACGTGCCATCGACGAAGTCTTTCAAGATTGCCGCGTTTGGGTGATGTTTAATCATGGTCTTGTTCCCCCATGTGAACTTTTAATTTGGCTAAAGCGAGTCTCAGACGTGATTTCACTGTTCCAAGTGGGACGCCAAGTTGCTGAGCGAGTTGCTCTTGAGAGAGCTCTTGAAAGTAAACGCCTTTGACGATGGTTTTCTGAGCGAGAGGCAACTTTTCTATTTGAGTCATTACGTGTCGGCTCATCAAATGGTCACCGAATGGCAAATCTTCGCTTTGAGACTCGGCTACCATCGCATCGATTGGCCAGATATCGTCGGCTATCGTTTGTTCGGCTTTAGCTTTCACTTTGCGCAACATGTCGAATGCTGCATTACGCATTACCGTGTAGACCCAAGTGGTCGCAGCGCCTTTATCTACATTGTAGAGATGTGCTTTCTTCCAAACATTAGTCATCGTGTCTTGAACTAGCTCGTTTGCAGCAGCTTCGCCACCCAACTTACTGATACCAAAACGCTTGATCTTAGGAGCGAAGAACTTGAACAAACAGGTGAACGCCTGCTTGTCTCGGTCTGTACCAACCAACACCAGCCAGCTCGAGAGCTCTGTCGGTACTTTGTTGTCTGTAGGTACTTTGTTATCGGGAATAATGACATGCTCCTTGCCGTTCCCTGAACTTCTGCTTTCCACTTGCATAGTAACTAACCATCATGCGAATTTGATGGGCACTACGTGAAAGGAGAAAGTCGGGATCACTTTAATTTAAATTAATTTCTACTATACAAAATTATAGTGAAGAAAAGTGCTTATTGCCCCGTAATGATTTGATTCAAAAAAGGAACTAGAGACGGAAAACTGGCTGGCTCAGTAAATTCTGTTTTCTTTTCCAGTGGGATAGGCATCATTTCGAGCAATCGCGCACAGATCCATTGTGGGCTCTCAAAATCAGGAGTGGGATAGAGTGTTCTTATCGAATCGTGGTCGCGAAACAACTGAACCAAAAAAGCGGTAAACACGTTAGGCACTTTATATTCATCGGTAGGCCAGTGAGGCAACAAGCTGAACTTACTTTTAATCAGGTCATCATCGTCTCGAAACGACCCATGCAATTGCACCAACTTTTCGCCTTCGACATCAATTTCTAATATCTGGTCGTCCGACATATTGAAGTCGACGATGGTCACCTTTGTTCCCCAAGAGCTGAGATGATCAGAGTTAGATTTGTCTTGAGTGGCGATAATGAAACCATCGCCCTGCGCTGCGTGAGCGACCATCGCGAGATACTTTGGCTCAAAAATGCGCAGTCTTTGTCTGCCTCCCGGTAAAAGGAAGATGGGGAGGGGAAACACAGCGAGCTCCAGAGAAGACTCTACGGGTGTTTCTGGTTCGGCGTCTGTCCGCGTGGTCTTCCTAGGTGAATTCGGCACATAGTACTCCTTAGTTCAGATGTGATTCGAGAAGATATACGCGGGGAGGGTGGTGTTCGATCAATTCGCTTCGGCTTATGTTCGCAAAGGGATAGATATTTTGTTGCACCTGTTCATAAATTCATTGTTTTTACCTTTTCTCATACGCGTCATTAGGTAATATATGAACAAATAGTAAGCGAATGGGTAGTTGCCAGACGATGCTTCTATCTGACGTTCTTCTATACCTAACATCGCATCAAAGGAATGGTCATGATTGTTATTTATGGTATCAAAGAGTGCTTAAATCCAATTAAGTTGCAGCTCTCTAATGTGTTGCAGCAGTGCTTGAACAGTGAAATGGGTTTACCCGATGACAAGCGAGCACATCGGTTTGTGCCATTGGAACGAGATGACTTCTTTTACCCGGAAGGAAGAACAGAAGCCTATACCGTCATTGAGATAAATATGATGGAAGGTCGAGCGGTAAACACCAAAAAGCGCTTAATTAAGAAGATATTTTCTGAGATAGAGAAGCAGTTAGCTATCTCTCCGATTGATATTGAAATCACCATTAAAGAGCAGCCTTCACATTGTTGGGGTTTTCGAGGGATGACGGGCGATGAAGCACAAGATCTGAAGTACAAAGTGAACGTCTAGGGTTTAAGCTCTTAACTCTTAACTCTTAACTCTTAACACGTAAGACTTAAGCCAATCTATCGAGTGACGGCTTTGGAATTTGATGCCAAAGCCGTTTTCCTAGTTCTCGACACTAACCTTTAAGCATCTAAGCATCGTCACTCTTTTTTAAATACTGATGCCAATTTTCATTGATCACGTCAAAGTGCTCAACGCAGAACTCTTTTCTGTCTTTCAAATAGTCGTTTTCCACTTCATCGAGCAAGTTCTTATAGGCATCGGGATCGCTGCCATACACCAAGCATAACGTGGAGAAGTAACGCTGCAGATCGAAACTGTGCTCGTCGATGTATTCCCCCAAGTCGTAATACTCTGGGCGGTCTTCTGACTCGAAAGCGAACATGTCTGCAGCGCTGATAGCAGCGTCGGCCCCATGCTCTACGTAGTTAAGCAGTAGCACGGTTGCTAGGTTATCAACCGCATCTTCTTCTTTACCCAATATGGCAATGTTCTGATCTTCGATATACGCATGCCCAGTCTCGTGTAGCAGGGTGTGCAGCAAGGTATCAATAGCGCCGGTTTGCGCAGATTTCCCATACTCTTTTTCGTATTGGTTCTTCTCAAAGTAATTGAGTGACTCAGCGTAAAAACTGTAAGGGATCAGTACTTGATGGGTTTGTGGATCGTAGAGTGGTCCTTTTTCCCCGCCATATTGAATGGTTAATGGCTTCTCAAACATGAAGAGTTGGTTTGATAGGTCGACCACGGTGTCATTAACGCCACTGCTTTGAATCTCTCGTTTGAGCTGCTCTTCTTCGGTATTTTGCGGTGTAGAGTACTCGACGATTAGGTTGCTTTGGGTGGCTTGTTCACTAGATGCATAAGTTGTGGCAAACATTGCACTCAGGGCTAGGCTGCAGGTCAATGTTCGTTTCAATAATGTCATCGGCTATCCTTGTGATTACGTTGCGATTCAGAGTCGTGCTGGGGGTAACAACTCCAAGCTGTGTACCCTGATTTAGTTATTTCGTTAGAGTATAAGTTTAGACGGAATTTTGATGCATCGAGGACTGCAATTTTTGAAGTAGGCGCTATCATATCAATGAATAATCCGCTTAGAGATTCGCCACAAAGAATAAGTAAGCTGAATGAGCGGTGTCGATGTGATTCGTTTCTATTGGTAATTAACAGATAAATTTCGGTTCAACACAACCCTTGTGCTATACTCCGCGCCCCAATCCGAATTGGCTTGTTTAATCTTAGGAAATTATTATGAGTGTTAAAAACGAACTTCAACAAATTAACAACCGTCTAGACAAGTGTCGCCACAAGTTAGATGCTGCTAAAACTCGTAATGATCGTCCTGTTGTTCGTCAGTTCGAGGAAGAGATTAAGAAGCTAACTAAGAAAATTGCCCAGCTTAAACACAAAGAAAGCTATGATGTGAACCAAGAGCGTAAGTCTCTGGTTGATATGCCATTTAGCCGTGAGATCACTAAGGCTGAGCAAGCGGATATGGGTAAACTTAAAAAGTCTGTTAAAGGACTCGTAATTGTTCACCCAATGACGAAGATCGGTAAAGAACTTCGCATTGAGGTTATGACTGGTTACGCACCGAAAAAATTCTAATTACCAGCGATGGTGATGAAAGAGGAGCTAGAAATAGCTCCTTTTGCTTTTTTAGGTATTAAGAAAGCAGAGTCAGCGGCATAGATACTCACGCCGTTTTCAACTTTTAGGAGGTGATTGTTGTCACAAATCCTTTTATCTCCTATAAAAGTTAACGTGCTACTAACATGGTACTAAGCGATCGCAGTAATGTGTTCGCTTTTCGAATCCACACTTTCTCTCCAGTTTGTATAAATATAGGTAGAGCAGCACAAATAATTACAGATAAAACTAGACTCATTAGGGAAGATGAGAACGTAAAAAAATAGAGGTTATATGAATCAATTAATTTCAATTGGACCACTAGAATCCTTCCTAATCGCGATTAGTGTTTTGTTTCTAGGTCATTTCGTCAATGCAAAGCTTCCGATTCTCAAAAAGTACAACATTCCAGAGCCCATTGTCGGCGGCTTGATTGTCGCTTTTGCTATTACAGCCCTGCACTTTAACGGCCTTGATCTTGAGTTTTCCTTGCCCCTGCAGAACACGTTTATGTTGATGTTCTTTGCAACGGTCGGTCTTGCGGCGAACTACACGCAGCTGATAAAAGGTGGTGCTAAGGTATTCCTATTCTTAGGGGTAGCGTCGGTTTACATCATTATCCAAAACGGTGTAGGAGTAACCTTAGCTACGGCACTAGGCCTTGAACCCTTGATGGGTTTGATTGCTGGCTCTATCACCCTTTCGGGCGGTCACGGCACAGGCGCGGCTTGGTCTCAAACTTTTGCAGACACGTTTGGCATTGCAAATACGCTAGAAATCGCGATGGCTTCAGCGACCTTTGGTTTGATCATCGGTGGTATTATCGGTAGCCCTGTGGCGCAAAAGCTGATTGATAAAAACCAGCTTGAATCTGAGTACGGCACTGGCACGCAAACACATGAACGCTTCCCTGAACTTGTTACTTACAACGAGTATGAAGAAGACAAAGTGACGGCGAAGAAGGTGATTGAAGTGTTGTTCATCCTTCTTATCTGTATCACGGGTGCGAAGTACCTAGAGCAGTGGGTGGCGACTTTTGAAATTTCTTGGTTGATGATTCCTGACTTCGTTTACGCGTTGTTTATCGGTGTTTTCATCACTAACGTGTTTGAAGTGACTAAGCTGCATAAGACTGACAGCGAAACGGTCGATATTCTTGGTACGGTGTCATTGTCACTGTTCCTAGCAATGGCGCTAATGAGCCTTAAGCTTTGGAACATATTTGACCTTGCGATTCCGTTCTTGGTTATCCTGGCGGTTCAGGCGGTTGTGTTAGGTATCTTCTCTTACTTTGTGACGTTCAAAGTAATGGGTTCTAACTACGACGCAGCGGTTATGGCAGGTGGTCACTGTGGTTTCGGCCTAGGTGCAACACCAACAGCGGTAATGAACATGGGCTCTTTGGTGAACCGTTTTGGTCCTTCACCACAGGCGTTCATGGTGGTGCCAATTGTTGGTGCCTTCTTTATCGATATCGTTAACCTGATTATCCTTCAGGGTTACATCTCGTTTATCGGTTAATGTTCGCCTTTACTTAAACGCAATGTGCTTATCGCACTAAGATGAATACAAGAAAGCCAGTCTGTTGACTGGCTTTTTTTGTTCTTGTTTATCGAGGTTTTCTTGCCTGATACCCCTGCGGTTAGGGCTCTGTCACATCAACACGCCCTAAAGTGTTGTAACGACTTCATCAAGAGCTAGGCGCGCTTTTGGTTTGCCGTAGTTGTAGTCTTCGCCGTCTTTGTGGTAGCCGATAGCTAGCGCTACATCAACAACGTGACCTTCTAGTTCGTCAGCAAACTCTTCGCTGATCATAGCTGCATCTACACCTTCCATAGGTGTTGAAGCGATACCTAGACGAGCTAGTGTGTGCAGTGTGTTACCTAGTGCGATGTAAACTTGAGACTTAGTCCAGTTACCGTTGAAACCTGTTTCGTCTGTGTTCATTTCTGCGAATGCGTAAGCACCTAAGAATTGCTCGTACATTTCAGCTGGTAAGTGACCAGAGCTTACTTCTGTATCAGCACGCTTCGCGAATTTCTCTTTAGTGTACTTAGGATCGTGAGCAAACAGGATCGTGTGTGACGCTTCTTTCGCATGTGGTTGGTTAAACTGGAACATGTTTTCGAAAGTATTGTGGAAGCGTTGTTTTGCTGCGTCACTCTCAATGATGATGAATTTCCAAGGCTGAGAGTTGATAGAAGAAGCTGACAAGCGAAGTGCTTCTTTGATTACTTCCATGTCTTCCGCAGAGATGCGCTTTTCTGCATCGTATTTTTTAGCTGTGTAACGAGTGTTTAGATCAGTAATGATTGGATGAGTCATGTTGAATCCTAATATCTATCAATAATAAATGTTGTAGGGTTTTATGTTCAGTTACGTCAACAATAAACGGATAACCAATTTAAACGAATCTCAATAGATTGAACGTCTAAATAGTTATCGAACATGCCCCAATAAATCGAGTATCTGCGGTAGCTCAAGTCGATGGGTGTAAGATAATAGAAGAATGACTCGGGAAAAATAGCGAACATATCAAATCACTATGGTTAATAATGTCCATAATGATTCAATAAGTGTGATCTTAATGGAGGTGGAATCTCTAGATTCAGTAGCTTAGTACGCTTTGATACCATATTGGCGCAATAATGGCGGAAGTACGCTGTCTAGGTTGGGGATATCTTCTGGCGTGATTTCGATTAAACCAAAACCATGCTCTTCATAGATTTTTCTCGTAGCTTCACGTTTATTTTCGGCGATTGGCGCAGAATCAGTTCCCCAGAACTGGATGTATACTTTGCCACTTGGTAGATAAAAATCGCTGATCACTTCTTTTGATATCGGAAGCGGACGCTCGTACGCATGGACCACTCCTGCCATATAAAGCCAGTTATCAATGATCAGCTCTCCCTTTGATCGAACATAATGCCCGTCTAAGCTTCGGTGCTTCGCCTTAAATTTCTGACGAAAACTGGAGAATGACACATCGGTCGAGTGGCTTTCAGCATCATGCCCTAGGAATTCAACAACAGACTGCTTTAAACGTTTATTGCGAACCAATGAGTCGTGCCATACCACGAATAAGTTTTGAGTCGCTTTGTCTTCTCTTTGTTCACCTCCGGCTTTTAAGCCTGTAGAGGTGACATGCCAACCGTCTTCTTCTTTTGTTATCCAACCAAGCTCGTTGAGCAGTAAGTTGATTTTCTTTGCGCTGAGTTGAAAGGCACTGCCAAGCTGGGTGGCGGTGAGTGTTTTTCCTGAGAATGAGTCCAAATCGATAAGCAGTTTCTCTGGCCAGACAATAAAGACACCAAACTTCTTGTGTTCGACATATTCCCCACCAAAGCTTTCTCCCCGTTCTGTGAGAATCCAACGCTCTTGTGAACGCACTATATAGCCCGCTGTTTTTAGATCGCTAAATAAAGCTTTAGCTTCTATGCCTTTTTGTTTAGCGAGTGCGGATGTGGAAATTTTGTCTGACATAGTCTTTTCTCAAATAGCGGAGTGATCAGCTGATGGGTGTTGGATATATATATGATGCGATAGCGTTGGTAAATACCATATCACATCTATCAATGCTAACTGCAGTTCAGTGGTCTATGTTTTTAGTAGAGCGTTAGGTCTCGTTTTGTATGTTTAGCAAAATGGAGCTCAATCTGTAATTAAATTACAGGTATCGCGATTTTGCTCATCTGGGTGCATATTTTATATACGTGACACGATGTTCTTTTATACGGTTTATATAGATCTTAGATGCTATATTTTATTAAATGTGACTTTAATCACATTTTATTTTTAAGTATTACAAAATAAAATGTGATCTAGATCGTGTGTTGATGATATCTATTCTCATTAATTTGGCTTTGTAATTTAAATTCATGGTGTTTTTGTGATCTAAGGTGTGCTTGTTAACCCGAAAGTGTTTTTCGTGTGTGATGGCTGTCACGAAAGTTGGGCTAAGGTGCATTTTGGAAATGTTGTGATACATTTTAATCGACTTTTGAGTACACACTTTCGGTCATTTGACCAACCAATACATTACGGGGTTCTACCTATGTTATCACCAGAAGCAAAGATTAAGGTTCAAAACTTTGGTCGTTTCTTATCCAATATGGTAATGCCAAACATCGGCGCATTTATTGCGTGGGGTTTCATTACTGCACTATTCATCCCAACGGGTTGGTGGCCTAACGAAACGTTAGCATCAATGGTTGGTCCTATGATTACATACCTACTGCCACTATTGATTGGTTACACCGGTGGTAAAATGGTTGGTGGCGACCGCGGTGCGGTAGTGGGCGCTATCACAACAATGGGTGTTATCGTTGGTACTGATATCCCAATGTTCATGGGTGCAATGATTGTAGGTCCACTAGGTGGTATCGCAATTAAGAAATTCGATGAAGCTGTTCACGGTAAAGTGAAGAGTGGTTTCGAAATGCTAGTGAACAACTTCTCTGCGGGTATCATCGGCATGATCTGTGCGATCATCGCGTTCATCGTGATTGGTCCTGCGGTTAAGATTCTGTCTGGCGGACTTGCGGCTGGCGTAAACGCAATGGTAGAAGCGGGTGCACTACCTCTAGCATCTATCTTTGTTGAACCTGCGAAAATCCTATTCCTAAATAACGCAATCAACCACGGTATCTTCTCTCCACTAGGTATCCAGCAATCTGAAGAGATGGGTCGCTCTATCTTCTTCCTAATCGAAGCAAACCCAGGTCCTGGTTTTGGTCTTCTACTTGCTTACATGGTGTTTGGTAAAGGTAGCGCGAAGCAATCTGCTGCTGGTGCATCTATCATCCACTTCCTAGGGGGTATCCACGAAATTTACTTCCCTTACGTTCTAATGAACCCACGTCTAATTCTTGCGGTAATCGCAGGTGGTATGGCGGGTGTATTCACTAACGTAATGTTCGATTCTGGCCTTATCTCTCCAGCATCTCCAGGTTCTATCTTCGCAGTCTTACTGATGACGCCAAAAGGCTCTTACATCGGCGTGATTCTATCTGTTATCGCAGCAACGGCAGTATCGTTTGTTGTAGCGTCAATCCTTCTTAAAACATCAGCGCAAGATGATGAGGAAGATTCACTAGAGAAAGCTTCTGCACAAATGAAAGACATGAAAGCGTCTTCTAAAGGTGCAGCAGCAGAAGCAAACGTAAACCTAGCGGATGTAAAAGCAGTTTATGTAGCGTGTGATGCGGGTATGGGTTCAAGTGCAATGGGTGCAGGTCTACTACGTAAGAAAGTAGCAACAGCTGGCCTAGACATTGAAGTAACCAACTACGCAATCAACAACCTACCGGCTGATTCGCAAATCGTTATTACGCATAAAGACCTAACAGACCGTGCTCGTAGCACTGTGCCAGGTGCGATGCATATGTCTCTAAGCAACTTCCTAGACGGCGGCGTATACGACCAACTAGTTGCCGAGCTTGTCGATGCTCAAAGTGGTGAAGCGAAAGTAGAAGCTCCGGCTCCTGCAGCAGCTCCAGCGCAAGAAGGCAACAAGCTTGCACTCACGGACGACAGCATCTTCCTTGGCCTTAAAGCGACTCAAAAAGAAGACGCAATCAAGTTTGCTGGCGAACAATTAGTAAAACTTGGCAACGTATCACCAGAATACGTAGATGGCATGTTTGCTCGTGAAGAGCTTGTGTCTACTTACCTAGGTGAGTCTATCGCAGTACCACACGGCACAATCGAAGCGAAACAGTACGTACAAAAAACCGGCATCGTTTTCTGTCAGTACCCTGAAGGTATTCAGTGGGGCGAAGATGAAGATGATATCGCGAAGATGGTTATCGGTATTGCCGCACAAGGCGATGAGCACAACATGGTGCTGATGGCTATTACCAATTCACTCGATGATGAAGAAGCTGTGGAATGCCTACAGAACACAACAAACCCTGCTGATGTTCTACGTATTCTCAACGGAAACTAAAAAGCTCTAGTCAAGCTCCTGAGTGAAGGAGGCCGGTATCCCCCTACTGGCCTCATTTTCGGTCTTAATCTTTCTAACAAGATTCAGTCTGAATAGCTTACTGCTTAATGCCTAGGGCACATCGTCAAGGCATGTTGTTGAGCAGTTAGCTATCTAGATTCAAATATTTATAAGGTCAAAATTATGAAAGCGTTACATTTTGGTGCAGGTAATATCGGTCGTGGTTTCATTGGTAAGCTTCTTTCTGATGCTGGTATGAAGGTTACGTTTGCTGACGTAAATGAAACGGTTGTAAATGCGTTAATTGAACGCCAAGAATACCCAGTTAAGATTGTTGGCGAAGAGTGTGTTGTCGAAGTTGTTAAGAACGTGACAGCAGTAAACTCAGCGACAAGCGCAGTAGTAGATTGCATTGCTGAGTCTGATCTTGTGACGACAGCCGTGGGCCCTACGGTTCTTAAAATCATCTCTAAGTCTATCGCTCAAGGCATTGAAAAGCGTGCAGCAGCAAACAACACTGCACCAATGAACATCATCGCGGCAGAGAACATGGTTCGCGGTACTAGCCAATTAAAAGCAGCCGTGTTAGAGCACCTTTCTGATGAAATGAAAGCGTTCACTGAAGAGCACATTGGCTTTGTTGATTCTGCGGTTGACCGTATTGTTCCACCGGCAGAAGCGGGCGAAACAGATCCTCTAGCGGTAACGGTTGAAACGTTCAGCGAGTGGATCGTAGATCAAACACAATTCAAAGGTGAGATTCCAAACATCCCAGGAATGGAATGCACTGATAACCTAATGGCTTTCGTTGAGCGTAAACTGTTTACTCTTAACACTGGTCACCTAGTAACGGCATACCTTGGCGTTCTTGCGGGTCATGAGACAATCAAAGACTCTATTGAAGACGACGTAATCCGTGCTGAAGTAACAGCAACGATGGAAGAGAGTGGTGCAGTTCTGATTAAGCGTTACGGTTTTGATCCTGAAGCTCACGCTGCATACATCCAAAAAATCCTTGGTCGTTTTGCAAACCCATTCCTACGTGATGAAGTAGATCGTGTTGGTCGTCAACCAATTCGTAAGCTGAGCCCACAAGATCGCTTGGTTAAGCCACTGAACGGCACATTAGAATACGGCCTTCCAAACGCTCACCTAGTAAAAGCGATTGCGGCAGCGTTCCATTATAAGAACGAAGACGACCCACAAGCGGTTGAACTTCAAGCAATGTTCGCAGAAAAAGGCTTTGCTGAGACATTAGCGCATTATTCTGAGCTGAATAGTGACTCAGAAGTTGTTAAACTAGCGGAAGAAGCTTATCTAGCATTGAAATGATAAACCATCAAAGTGCCACACCAGTGGCACTTTCTTATTGTCGAGCCGTTATGCCAATACAAACAAGCCATGAAACTGAATTACTCGAAGCCCTTTCGGAAGCTGAGAGTGCTAGCGCTTGCCTAATGGCTGCTTATGATGCATTGGACGACACGGTAGATGCCGTATTAAAAAACATCTTTAAGAAAGACGACACTGCAATTAAGTTCGTTGTCGAGCCACTTCTCAACAGTGGTGGGCCGTTAGGCGAGATCATGATTCGTGCTAAGTTGCTACTCGGACTTGGCGTGATCAGTAAAGAACTCTACGATGATCTAGAGGTTTTCGTTACCTTGAAAGAGTGGGCGAAAATACAGGGTGAAGACACCAGCTTTACAGAAGTTGATGTGATATTTGAGCTCAACAAGGTGCACGCGATTCAGCGTATTATGCCTATCGAATATGACGCGGAGATGGTGGAAACGATGTCTGGCCCAATGCTTGAAATGTTCTTGGGGCGACATAATCAAAAGGTGAAGTCGACGATCGTATTAGCTATCACTGACATTATCACTACCCTATGCCGAGATAACGCGCTGAGCTCTTAGCTCTAGTTTGCAGCTCTGCTTATCTTGTTTCGCATCCTACATAACTTGTAGCTGTTCGTTCGTTTCAATACAAAGATTTAAATGATGGCGGTTTCTCTCGTTGGAGAAATCGCTTTGTTGTTTTTGTGCTTCTAAAAAATATCCGAAATATCTTCCCATTAAATACAAAAGCAACAGGCACAAAAAAAGCCACATTCAGTGGCTTTTTCTATTCAAGACGCTCTCTTTATAAAAACGCCCTGCTATTCAAGACTATAGGAATTATAGGTCTTGGATGTTCTCAGCTTCTAGCTCTTGGAAGTAGCGTAGAGTCTTAACTTTTAGCTCTTGTTGAGCTGGCTCATCAGCAACGATGATAGCTTTACGGTGCATCTGTAGAGCTGTAACAGTCCACATGTGGTTTACAGAACCTTCGATAGCCATTTGAAGCGCTTGAGCTTTGTTGTGGCCTAGAGAAAGGATCATCACTTCTTCTGCATCTAGAAGAGTCGCAACACCGATAGTTAGTGCGTATTTAGGAACTTGGTTGATGTCGCCATCGAAGAAACGAGAGTTCGCGATACGAGTGTCTTCAGTCAACGTTTTGATACGAGTGCGTGAAGATAGAGAAGAACCTGGTTCGTTGAATGCGATGTGACCGTCGATGCCTACGCCGCCCATGAACAGGTTGATTTTGCCGTATGAACGGATTTTCTCTTCGTATGCTGCACAGTGAGCATCGATATCTTCAGCTTTGCCGTCTAGCAGGTTGATGTTTTCTGCTTGGATATCAACGTGGTTGAAGAAGTTCTCGTGCATGAATGTGCGGTAAGACTCTGGGTGGTTAGGGTCGATGCCAACGTACTCATCCATGTTGAATGTTACAACGTGCTTGAAGCTAACTTCGCCAGCTTTGTAAAGTTCAATTAGCTCAGCGTAAGTAGTTAGAGGTGTGCTACCAGTAGGAAGACCTAGTACAAATGGACGCTCAGCCGTTGGAGCGAACTTGTTGATTGAATCTGCGATATGACGAGCAGCCCATTTACCTACTTTAGCTTTGTTGCTTAATGGAATAAGTCTCATTGATTTTGCCCCTAGAAATAAAATTTTATAGTGTTCTGAAACATTAATTCGCATTATAAAATAAGTTATCCAGTTCCGCTATTGTTTTAGGTCAAGTTTTTGCTTTTTTCGTCGTAACTGTGACTGGAACTCTCAAAATTGCACAATTATTGTATGGATATTTGGTGGCGTTAAACAAGATTAATACGTTTGTCATATACAGCAATGTTGATCTAATTCAGCACCTGAAAGGGTTGGTGTGTTTCTATGCCTTGATACGATTATTGCAATAATGGCATCGCTCGAACCATTGACGAATTTTGGTGCATTAACGTGTTTCGAGTATAAACAAGCGTTGAGCGTATAGTTGAAACTAGAAAAATAATGATGGCAATGGAGCGCTATCGTGATAAAAGACAGGGGCAGGATGAAGAACGATGAATCTCAGTGGGATGAATACCCATAAGATTGAACGAGAGCTGTGTTTTAGTCACGCTATCGCTATGAATTGTATATAAATATTGGTAAAAATGGATAGGTTGGCTAAACTTACCAATTACAAAGAAGATGTGTGTTTGAAGGCAAAAAAAAGCCCAAAGTGATGAGGTATCACTTTGAGCGATTTTACTAATCTTCTAACACTAACTCACTTTCGTATTCTTCCCTAGATACGTCGCCGCGTTTGCAGCCGTTTAGGGTGTGAAAGCGACGGCGTCCACGAGCCAGTTGAATGTACTTCAACCAAACACGCTCTAACTTGGACTTTGCCTTATGAGGGTGAGACAACACTTTAATGAAGTGTTTTTCTTCTGCATTGATTGGTGCTAGTTCACCAGTTTCAAGTGCAAGCATAGTGTCACCAAACAAGGTTAGGATTTCCTCTTCTGAAAGAGTAAAATCACCCGACTTAGCGAACCCTCTCGGGAATTTAATGGTGTCATAAAAACGTTTTTTTCCGTGTCGGAATTCGGTCTCAGACATATCAGCCTCAGTAATGTGGTTAGATAGAAATTAGTGTTTATTGCTCACGCGAAAATATTGTTAAAAGGCTAAAATAGGAAACAAAATGTTTTTGCCTTTACGATAAACAATCCTAGATCGGCTAGTTAGCAGATTTATTACAGAGATGTATTTGATGGATGTGAAAGTATTTAGAACCTTTCTTGAGGTTGCAAGGGTGCGCCATTTTGGGCGTGCAGCTGAAAACTTGTATTTAACACAAGCGGCGGTGAGTGCGCGGATCAAACAGCTTGAAGGCTATTTTGATACTCAGCTCTTCATTCGTGACCGCAATAACATCAAACTCACATCTTCCGGTGAACGTTTGATTGGTTATGCCGAAGTGATGGTGTCCACCCTACAACAAGCCAAATTTGAGCTGTCGTTAGAGAGTGGTAAAGCCTTGCAGTTAACGCTGGGCGGCACGCCGAATATTTGGGATGCGTATCTGCAAAACTGTTTAAGTGTGGTAACCGACTCTTTTGGTGGTTACGGCTTTATGGCAGAGGTGATGGGGCGCGAGCAACTGAACCGTAATTTGTTAGAACGAACCTTAGATATGGCTTTCGCGTTCGATCAGATCAAAGCAGAAGAGCTGAACTGTAAAAAAGTCGCTGACTTGGTTTTGGTGTTGGTATCAACGCAGCAAGATGATCTGGAATCTGTATTTCAACATAAGTATGTTTATGTGGATTGGGGAACGCGCTTTGGTTCTGAACACGCAGAACGTCACCCTAAAGTGCCAGCACCGTACCTACGTACCTCTACAGCCCGTATCGCCCTCGATTTCATTTTAGAGAAAGGCGGCAGTGCGTATCTTCCGGTGTCTCTAGTCGAACCTTTTATCGATTCGGGTCAGCTGCACAAGGTGAAAGGGGTTGAAGACTGGTATCTCCCAATTTATCTGAGCTACCGTAAAAGCAGTACCTCGGTTGATGCGATCATGCAGGTTGAGAAGTTGGTTAATGAGATTGACCCATCGACCGCTTACACATTGCAGCAAGCCGCTGAACAAGCACCTGAGTAACGGCATTCGCGGTAAAGCAGTGGCTTTGCTGATTAGATTCAATAAAAAATGGCTCCCAACTAATTGTATAGTTGGGAGCCATTTTTGTTTTAAACCAGAAATGTACTTCTTTTCGGAACTAGAGATCGTTTCTAATTCCATAAATATCGTTTAGGCCTGGTATGTGTAGCCTTTATTAAAAGCCCTATAGGTTCATTAGATTCTCAATAGACTCTTCAAGAGAGTGTGACATGTACGAATGGATTTGATTGCCATCCGTTGCGTCAATCTCGATCATAGAAATCCCGTTGTCCGCTTTGTCTTCAAGAAAGCTTAGAGACTGCTCGACTGATTGACTGGTGAGAACCTGTTGATTTGATAAAACAATACGACATGTGTGTAGAACCATAGCCTTTTCCTTTTTATATTCGATAGGTCTCTGCATCTTGGCGTGCTAAGTACCGATCGTTGACGTTGTGAGAAGAATGCCCTCTCTAGGTTAAATTTAGTCGAATTGAATAAAATTAAAACCCTTTTTTGTGATTTATCTGACCTTCGCTTCCGAAAGTGGCTAGCGACAATGGTGGTTCACGGTAAACTTTTAGGTATCGGATCAAACGCTATGGTAAGTGGGAAGAGTACGGCATGTCGAAAAAGATCAATCACAACAGCAGCTTAACCAGTGAGTAGTGCCATTTGGCTCGATATGCACGAGATGCTCGCTTTGATGGGATGTTTTTTACAGCGGTGAAAACGACAGGAATTTTTTGTCGCCCGATTTGCCCAGCCACACCACCCAAAGAAGAAAACGTCGAATATTTTTCCCATCAAGCTCAAGCATTGAAAGCGGGATATCGTCCTTGTTTACGTTGTCGACCAGACAGCGCACCTTTTTCGCCGGCTTGGAAGGGCGTCGAAACCACTTTCTTACGTGCGATGCAGTTGATTGATAATGGCGCTCTGAATTCAGGATCTATCGTCGACCTTGCAACGCGGTTAGGTATTTCAGATCGTTATTTACGAACCTTATTCGACAATTACATCGGCGTGTCACCCAAGCAATATAGTCTGTACAGTCAATTGATGTTTGCCAAGCAGTTGCTGCACACCAGTAGCATGAGCATTACTGATGTCGGCTTTGCTAGTGGCTTCAATAGTACGCGCCGTTTTAATGATGCCTTTCAAAAAGAGCTGCAGCTTTCGCCAAGCCAAATTAGGCGAGCGAAGCCAAGTGACACTCAGAGTAATCATATTCAGCTTGGTTTTCATGGACCCTTAGATTGGAACCACTTGTTGAGGTTTTATCGACGAAGAATGATTGAGGGCTTAGAAGGCGTTGGCGAAGATTATTATAAGCGCACGGTAAATGTGAACGGGTCAAAGGGTTGGTTCAAGGCGATTTTAGCCAAAGATAACCGCTTGGATATTGAATTCGAGTTGGATGATATAAGCCAATTAAGAAGCTTGATTGCGAATATCCGCCGTATGTTTGATCTTGATGTCGATATTGCCAAGGTTGAGACGTTCTTTACGACTATCGATCCTAACTTGGTGGCTAAGAGTGGTATCCGTATTCCTGGCGTGTGGAGTGCTTGGGAGGCAGGCGTGAGAGCGATTCTAGGACAGCAAGTTTCGGTAACCGCGGCGATTGGTCAGCTTAACTTATTGGTCAAAGAGCTTTCTGATGAACATGAGAAAGCCAGCTTCCCAACACCAAAACAGATAGCGGACGCTGATGTTAGCTTCTTGAGAATGCCGGGAAGCCGCAAAGAGACCCTAAAGCGTTTTGCCGAATACATGGTCGACAATGAAGCTGAGCATCCTTCCAAATGGATTGAGCTAAAAGGGATTGGGCCTTGGACTATTCAATATGCACTGCTTCGCGGGTTAAGCGAACCTAATCATCTGTTGGTTGGTGACTTGGTGGTGAAGAAGTTTATTGAGCATCGCCCCGCCATCAACACGGAGAGTGTTTCGCCTTGGGGTAGTTACGCCACGTTCCACTGTTGGAATCAGTCTTAATCGGAATACTAAGCTAGGAGATATCATGGACAACCGTTTTACTTACTATGAGAGCCCATTGGGAACCGTGACGTTACAGGCGAACGATGAAGGCTTGCTCGGCCTTTGGTTCGAGACACATACCACCAAGCCGGAACCGTTGGGTGTTCAAGATGATAGCTTTCCGATCTTTGCATTGGCTATCGAGCAGCTTAATCGCTATTTCTCGGGCGAAGCTATTCAGTTTTCTGTGCCGATTGCAGCCAAGGGCACGCCATTTCAGCAGTCGGTTTGGCAGGCGCTGACGACCATTCCTTATGGAGAGACTTGGAGCTATGCACAACTGGCCGATGCGATAGGCAATCCGAAAGCCGTTCGTGCTGTGGGTTTGGCGAATGGCAAAAATCCGGTTTCAGTGATTGTGCCGTGTCACCGTGTGATTGGTAAAAACGGCAAACTGACGGGTTATGCAGGTGGCGTAGAACGTAAACAGCACTTATTGGTGATAGAGGGAAGAGAGCAAGACTAGCAAGCGATTTAGCCATGAGCCTGTCGAGATGCTGGCTGAATATCTCGTACTACTTAATGGTGAAGGCGAGTGGTTCTTAAAATATGACTTTGCATTAAAATCAACGCTTTCTGGGAAATATCGATTTGGTTGCATATTCTTTGACTATGTTCTCTAGGCAAGGATGCCCAAATGAATAGATTCCCCTTACTAATATCTGGCTGCAGCTCTGCATTATTGCTGACAGGTTGTTTAACTGATACCAGCCGACCTTTCGAGGTTCCACAGCTTGCTCTGTTCAAAGGTATGTATGAGAACGCAGATAATGACAGTTATCTACTTTTTGAATCCGGGCAAGTGACTTATCAAACAACGGATAATTCCGTGACTCGAACCTATCGTGTTGATGATGACTTGATCACCATTGAATTCAATTCTGGAAGCAGCCGAACTGACTCTAGACTAGTGATGCGCATTCAACAGAAGGGCGAGATGCTAACTTGCAACCAATGTCCAGCGATACAATTGAGTAACGTCTGGACACTTGTAGATAAGCCTGTGAAAGACAGTTCGAACTAGAAAAGATCTCCGAATTAGAAAAGATCGCCATTAAGCCATAGGTGTGCAGCGATACTGACGGCATAGCCAATCATGATCACTGGCATCCATTTCAAGTGGCCAAAGAAGGTGTATTTGCCATGCGCCGCGCCCATTAACGCCACACCTGCCGCACTACCAATGGATAACAAGCTGCCGCCAACGCCTGCGGTTAAGGTGATCAGTAGCCAGTTACCCATCGACATTTGAGGTTCCATCGATAACACGGCAAACATCACCGGAATGTTATCGACAATCGCAGATAAGATCCCCACCATGATGTTGGCCCAAATTGGATCCCATTGGCTATACATCACGCCAGAGGCAAGCTCCAAGTATCCCAGTAGACTCAAGCCACCTACACACATTACCACGCCGTAGAAGAACAGCAGAGTGTCCCATTCGGCATGGGACACTCTTCGAAATACATCAAAGGGCACGACTGAACCGAGTCGCTTCAATGCCCCCCCATCATTGTTGGCAATCGCCACCGCTTTTTTCTTCGCCAGTGAATTTGGTAAGGTCTTACGCAAGAAATAACCAAAGAACTGTAGATACGCCAGCCCCATCATCATGCCCATTACTGGAGGGAAGTGGAGTACGGCATGGAAAGCAACCGCAGTGCCGATGGTCATGATGAACAACAACACGATGCGTCTTGCACCGCGTTTTAATTCAACGTGCTGATGCACCGTGTCGGGTTGGGTTGTGGGAACAAAGTAAGACATGATCATTGCAGGGACGAGGTAATTCATCACTGAAGGAATAAATAAGGGAATGAATTCACTGAAGCTCACATAACCAGCCTGCCACACCATCAACGTTGTGATGTCACCGAATGGGCTGAACGCGCCGCCAGCGTTAGCGGCTATCACGATATTCACACAGGCTAGGTTAACGAATTTAGGGTTAGATCCTGCGACTTTCAGAACCACGGCGCACATCAATAGAGCTGTGGTGAGGTTGTCGGCGATCGGTGAGATAAAGAAGGCCAGAATACCGGTTAGCCAGAACAGAGAGCGGAAATTAAAGCCTTTGCCCACCATCCACGCTTGCAGCGCATCAAACAGTCTTCTCTCTTCCATGGCGCTGATGTAGGTCATGGCGACGAGTAGGAAAAGTAACAGCTCAGCGTATTCCAGTAAGTTGTGTTCGAGTGCTTGCTTAGCGACTTCAACAAGGTTGTGTTCTTGGTAGATAAAACCAATGATTATCCAGATCAGTCCTGCTGCAAGTAACACTGGCTTAGATTTTCGGAGCTTTAGGTACTCTTCCATCATCACCACGATGTAGGCGACAACGAAAATGGTCAGGGATAGGTAGCCAGCGAATGAGTTGGTGAGCTTGAGTGGTTCTCCCAACTGAGAAGTGGCAGCACCTGCTACCGAAGAAAAGAGTAACAAAGAGAGAACAGCAGAAAGCTGGATACCTAACATGGATTACGCTCCGAAGTTAATAAGTTATTAACACGGGTAAAAGAGTAGACCTAAATAACCATGTGCAGTGTGATAGATATCTTAATAATTCAATAGATTATAATGAAAGGAATAGACTGTGATGTGAACGAAATACGGTCTTACATACTCAAAATTACTGTCTTCCACACTTAAGTTAAAGACTAAAGACTAAAGACTAAAGACTAAAGAAAAAGGTTCATCGCG